>DAINAU010000135.1:0-11383 GCA_036733285.1 bacterium | reverse complement strand
ATCTAAATCGCAATAATACATCTATGTTTTGAAAAACTTCATTTAACGTTTAATGCGCTATCAGCGTTTAACCCGAAAACTTTAATCGCCTTCAATGCGGGTTTTGGGTTCAACGATTTTTGCATATATATATTTGATTACAAAACTTAAAAAAATTACGTTTAACAAAAATAGCGTTATCGAACTTATTAAAACTCCCGTTGCGTAAGAATACGGTTTATATCTTAAAACTATGTTTGCTTTGCCAGAAGGAATATTAAACCCGAAGAAAAATAGATTTGTTCTGTATAGATTATCTTTTTTATTATCTACATAAAGAAGCCAGTTTTTATCGTAAGGTTCAAGCAAAACCGCAAACTGAGGTTTATCCGACATAGTCTGAATGTGAATTTCATCATTTAAATATTGAATATCAAGAATTTTAAAACTTGCCGTATCAAATGTGGTTTCATAGTTTTTTAATGGAGCGGACACAAGCGCCGCCGCTGAATAATCGCGGACGTCTTCAAGTTCCTGAAAATTGTAATCATTATTTTTTTGAAATAAAATTTTTCTTACGGGAAAAAATATCGGCAGTCTATTTTTATTTCGATATAAAAAATTTGCCGAATCGGACAGAATTAAATCCCAGTTTTGAAATTCCATCTTTTTATTGCTTATAAGATATTTAACGCCCGTTAATGAAAATTCTAAAGAATCGATATTTTCAAAAAATATTCTGTTTGATTTGATAATTTTATCAATATCGTCGCGTTTATTGACAAAACATTGAAATAGAGCAATATTAGATGATATTATATTTTGATAACCGTCGATATTTCGTAGATTCGGTATATACGAATTTTTGTTTATATTCTGCTGATTCTCGTAATATTTTATTCTGAAAATCTCAGAGTCTGAAAGAATGCGTTTATATACTTCGGAATTTAAATTGGGTTTTAACGATTCAATATTTATTTTTTTGGGAGTAACGGTAAAGAAAAAAAACGACAATTCGCCTATAATAATTATCAATAACAAACCAAGAACGGTTTTATAAAATTTTGATTTAAAAAATAACAATAAACATAAAGCAAATAAAATACCGGCCGCCAATTGAATTCTTACATTTTGTAAAATGTTATTCATATTACCGGATAAAATGGAGCGCCGCAGATTTTTTAAAAAACTTGAATCCGTATTTATTTTTGAGCCTAAAATTATTGTTTTTGGAATAAAAATAAATAATAAAATTAGTATGATTGTAATGAATAAAATGAAAATTATTAATTTTTGGTTTCTGTGATTTTGTTTGGCATTTTCAAACAATGATTCAATAGTGAAACCCGCTAAAATTGCTGTTGCAAATAAAGCGAGGGAAAATAAGCGTATAGGGGCGCGGAACATTTTAAAACCCGGAACATAATTATAAAATAATTCGTATAACGGAAAATATTGACCCAAAGCAAGTAGAATAGATATTATAATTATTCCCCACCAGAATAATTCTTCTCTGCGTTTTTTTTTAAATATAAAAACGCAGAGGAGAATTATAACGCATATACCGATATACTGAGAATAATCCTCGAAACTCGAAAGATAAAAATTATCAGTTATACTGTTTCCCCAAAAGAACGGGAATATTGTTTGGACTAAATGATTCAAGGAGGATGAATATTGATGCGCTATATTAATGCCCGCGCTGACCGGTCTGACCGCTTCTTTTGAAAAACAGTATGTCGGCAGCAATTGCGCCGCGCATAGTAATGCGGATATAAAACATAAAAATCCTATTTTTAATGCGACACTGATTTTCGTTTTTATTTTTTTTTTGTTGGCCAAAAAAATATATGGAAATAAAATCAGACATTGATAATAAACCTGCTGCGGATGTCCCGCCAAAATTTGCAATGCAAATATCAAAATAAATAGAAAATCGTGAACAGTAAATTTAAATCTTTGAATTTCATTATTTAATATTTTTTCTGCAATAAAAAATATTAACGGATAAAGACAATAACTGCCGAGCAACATATAATGCCCTTTGAATACGCAGTTTGCAGTGAACCCTCCCAAAGTAAAAATAACGGCAGATGTAAATGCGGCAAAATTATTGTTTGTCTTTACGCGTATCCAATAATACATAGACGCGGCCGCGATAAACAAATATGAAGCCATCATAATGCTGAAAAATAATTCTACGCCGACAAGTTTGAATCGCAATAATAAAGTCAGCGGATGGAAAAACATCAGCGATATTGAAGCAATATTTGAAAACCCGCCGATTAGCGCGTCATTCCATAGCGGGAAATTGGTATCAATATTATATTTTATCCATGGTATGCCTTGATATAAGATATCCCCGCCGAATAAGAAATAACTGTTTCGTATAAAACAATAAAATAAAAATATTAGTAGAAAGAAAACAGCTTTTTTTAACATATTTCTTAAATATTATCAAATTTTTGTTTGTTAGAAAAAATATCAGATGAATATTTTAATATATCAATTTTTAGATTTTTGTTTTTAATTATTTCTTTTTCAGAATACAATCTATCTACTTGGTCTGGAGCAAAAATATTTTTGATACTAAAAATTATTAATAGATATTTTATTAGAAACATTACTGGTTTTGGTATTGGAATGATAAATAATTTATTATTATTTTTTTTTGCGATTTTTTTAGCAAGCTCGATGAAGGTATAACCGTTATTGCCGTTTATCGTTAATATCTGATTATTTGCTTGCTGATTGAAAATATAATCGAACATAATATTTACGGCATCGTCGATATGTATAGGGAAAAGTTTAGATTTTAGATTTGCAGGGCAGAATAATATTTTTTTTGTTGACGCGTCTTTGATGAGTTTGTCAATACCTTCTTTTTTTGAAGACCCGAAAATTTCCGCCGGTCTGAGTATCAGACATTTTTCAAGATTGGTTTGAATATATTCTTCGGCGCGCAATTTTGACAAACCGTAACCGCCGCTTTTCAAACCGGCTGTTCGCGAACTGATAAACGCAAATTTACAGCCGGCATTACTTTCCTTTATTTCATCCGCCAACACTTTTGTCGCATCAAGGTTTATTTCAAAATATTTTTTTTCATCAAAAGAATGAGTTACAGCGGCGCCGTGGATAATAATATCATATTTATTTTCAGTAAAAATTTTTGTGATAAAATTTTTATCAGTCAAATCCCCTTCAAATACTGTGATATTATCTTGTTTTTGCAATTTGCTTTTATCGCGTGTAACACCGAAAATATTAAAATCATCTTTATCAATTTTCAAATATAATTTCTGTAATATCTCAGATGTTATGCCGGTTATAAGTATATTATTTTTCATCAAGATAAGAAACGCATTTAGTGATAATTTAATAATTCATTAATTTTTTGTTTTAAATTATCGAGTTCATTTTTAATTAAATCCCAAACAATTTCTAAATCAACTAAATAAAGCGAATTGTCTCTTTTAGACATAAATAATATCCTCTAAGATATTTTTTTTTACAATCGGCTTCAGCGCTGATTCTATACCTAAATCAATTTTTTTTTGTAAGTTTTTTTGAAGATAATGTGATAATCCGAAAAAACTTCGAAATTTATTATTGCTGGTTATTTCAACCAATATATCAATATCGCTTTCTACAGTTGCTTCATTGCGAGCATAACTGCCTTCCAACCCGATATTGTTGACGCCGAATGTATCTTGCATTTCTTTTTTATGTGTTTTCAAGAAATCAATTATTGTGTTTTTATTCATAATTTTTCAAATTCACTTATATAGTTAATATTATATTAAAAAAATGTTTTTCGTCAATTAAAGTATTTCATTTCAAAAGTTTGAATTCTTTTATTCTATGTATTAGAAGATTTCTAATGAATTCGAATATTGCTCCGAATTTGACAAAAGAAGACCGTTCCGTAATATTAAAAAAATGTATCGGGAATTCTTCATATTTGAGTTTTAACCTTCTGACATTAAGCATAATTTCAGCGTCTATAAACCAGTCGTTTGCGGTTAGTATCATTTGATTATAGGCATTGCGCGATAATATTTTAGGTTTGGAATTCGCATCCTTGAATTTAGTGTCCGGGAACAGTAATTTAAATAAAATATTATAAATTTTTGAAATTAAAATTCTGTAAAACCCGTCAAACCTTTTGGAACGGTAGGTTTTCACCATATCGAGTTTTTTTTCCGAGATTATTCTATAACATTGTTCAATGCTTTCAATGGGAAATTGTCCGTCGCCGTCAATAACGCACAAAAACTCGCCGTCTGCGGCGGCAAGTCCTTTGCGCATATCCCAGCCCATCATTCCTTGTTTAGGTTCTATTACTGTTTTTATTTTTTTATTGCCGCGCGCTATTTCTTTAATTATTTCTTTTGTGCGGTCATTGCTCCCTTCAATATAATTTCCCACTAAAACAATCTGCCAGTCTTTAGTTAAATTTTCTATGAGAGCAATCAATTTATCTACAAAAGGGATAATATGTTCTTCGGAACGATAGCATAAAACTACAACCGATAATTCTATTGTTTTCATCACGGATTATAATATATCCATTATCAAATAAATCAACTATTATCCAAATATCAACGCGCAAAATATAAACCGAAAAAAAACAATCCTTCGGATAAGAAAAAGTCGACAGCAAAAGTCGAAAATAATAAAAAAATTGTGAAAAAATAAAAAAATGAAATATTATAAAAATAACCGCTATGAAAATTCAAAAAAAGGTTACTTTGCAGCTATGTTTTGTAAACAGAAAAAAATGCGGCGAAAATGTAGCAAAGGAATTTCAATTCCGCGCTTTGGCGCATTTAAAAAAGCTTTGTTACAGTATTTTTTACTGTGTATGTATAAACAAACTGAACAGTAAAAGAATTTTTAGATTTTTTTTGAAATTATTTTTGAGAGGTATTGTTTTCCCCGTTCCTTTTGTTTTGCCCGCTGAATCTTTATCCGATTTTACGCGATAAGTCCTTGAAGCAAAAAAATAAGTTTAGTCGTTTGTCGTTTGAGGTAATATGATATATGATTTTTAGTTTTCATTCATTATTACTACAATATATTAATAATTTGTTAAATTGTCGAGTATTTTTCAATATTTTTTTAATTATGTTTATGATTACATTATTTTACTCTAAAACGCCGCAATTTACGGCATTTGAAAATTTTATTTCGCTATTTCAGCATATTATAAATGAATTTCTTGCATTTATGTCAAGAATATTTTTTGAGGCGCTTTGAAACCTATATGAATTACAGCATCTTAGCGTTTTTTTTCAATATTCAACTTCAAAAAAAACGGGAAAATCGTGAAACGATTTTCGAATATTATATTAAGCCGAATTTCCGGAAATTGATTTCCGGAAATTTCTCAATTGCGAAAAAAATTCTCGCCTTCTTTTGAAGGCTGCGCCTTCAAAGAAGGCGAGCGCAGTTTTTGGGATTACAGAATTTCCAAAATTTTTAATTGAAGAGATGTTTTGCCGTTAAACCGGTTTTCTTCGATATTAAAAACAAAGGTTAAGTTTTTTTCGATATTTATTTTATCCGATAATTTGCCGAAATTCCATCCTATCGCACGAATAGACTCGGCGGCATTTTTTTTTTTCAAATAAACGTTAAGATGATTCGCGTCCGCTCCCATTTGGAAAGAGCGGACTGCGGAAAAATTTTTCCCATAAAACGCCGGTTTGAAATTCGCCGACCCGAAGGGTTCGAACAATTCAAGATATTTTATTATATTGGAATCTATAGCCGAAATATCAATTTCAGCGTCGGCATAAACGGAAGGAGACGCGTCTATAGTTTGATTTTCCTTGAAGTATTCATTTATTTTTTCTTTAAATACGTCAATCATTTCTAAGCGGATATTCATTCCGACGGCGTATTTGTGGCCGCCGAATTTTAGGAATATTTCATTAAACTTAGTCAATGCCGAATGAAGATTTATTCCATTTTCGACGCCGCGTCCCGCGCCGCTCGCGATTCCGTCTTCGCCGGTTATAAAAATAAACGCGGGTTTATTAAATAATTCTTTTAATTTATTTGCGACCAGTCCGGTTACCCCGTGCTCGAATTGAGAATAACTTAAAACAATCGCGTAACATCCGCCTTTTTCAATTTGAGTTTCGGCGTCTTTAACCGCAACCTCGAAAAATTCTTCGGTTTTATTCTTCCTGAGTTCGTTTAATTCGATTAAATTACCGGCTAATTTATATAATTCGGTTTTGTCTTCTTCAATTAAAAAATCAAGCGAATAACCTATTTTCTGCATTCTGCGAGTAGCGTTAAGAATAGGAACTATTTTGTAACCGATTGTGTCTCCGTTAATCTCTGTTACTTTTAATTTGTCCAATAAAACCTTCAAAAAAACCGGAGGGTCCCGTTTTATAATCTCGTAACCGAGTCTGGTTATGATTCTGTTTTCATCTTCAATTGGAACTACGTCCGCAATTGTTCCGATAGCCGCTACCGGCAAATATTTATTAAGAAACAGCGCGTAATTAAAATTTTTTGCAATATCCGATTGGTCCAAATATTCTTTATCGAAATCGTTGAATGTTTTGCTTAATATTAATGCGGAAGCGAGTTTAAACGCCACTCCGCATCCGGCTAATGTTTTACATCCGTATCTACAATCCGGCTGTTTAGGATTAATTATAGAATACGCTTCGGGAAGTTCTGAAAGAGGTTCATGATGATCGGTAATTATCACATTTATATTTTTCTCGTTGAATTTTTTTACCATCTCGTTTGCGGTAATTCCGCAGTCGACGGTAATGACTAATTTTATTTCATTATCAAGGGAATAGGTCAATGCTTTTTCGCTTAAATCATAATTATCTTCTGGGGCAGGCAACATATATTCGGCGACGGCGCCGAGCCCTTTTAAAGTTTTATATAAAATAGTTACGGAAGTTATCCCGTCCGTGTCTTTGTCTCCGAATACTAATATTTTTGTTTTGTTAGCAATCGCTGAATTTATCAGTTCAACAGATTTACGGGTATCTTTTAATAAAAAAGGATTATACAAATCTGATATTTCAGGATACAAAAATTTTTTGATTTTTTCAGGGGTATCGATATTTCTGGATAATAAAATTTTTGTAATTATTTCAGGAAGTTCCGATTGTTTTGATAAACCGGATATTAAAAATTCATCGTGTTCCCTTATATCAATGAGCATTTAGTATTTCCGCAATTTCTGAATTTCTTCATTGCATCTGTAAGCGGACGTATAATCGCCTTTATTGGTATACGCTTTAGAAAGAAGAAGCCATCCGCTGATAGCGGTATTATCCATTTTTAAAATTTTTTGAGAGAGTTTAATGGCGAAATCATTGTCGTTGGCGAGTATTGCGGCTTCGCCGGCATTAATTAAAATCAAAATATCGCCGTCAAAAAATTCTATGAGTTTTTTATAGAATATAACAGATTTATCATATTTATAGAACTGCGCGTATAATTTTGCGATCTGATGAATTATATCGATATTTTCAGGATGGTATTCAAAAGTTTTCAGCATTATTTCTTCGGCTTTTTCAATATTCATTTCATTGGCGAATATCAAAGCGCGGCGGATTGAAGGTTCGACGTAGAATTTTTCGATTCCGTCGGCTTTATCATAATAACTTTTTGCGAGTTCGTAATTTTTAGAGTAATAATAAATGTCGCCGAGAGCCCCGTTTAAGAATAAGTCTTCAGGACTATTTTTAAAAAAATCATTAATAAATAAAAGCGCGGTATGAATTTTTTCAAGTTTAATATATACCGATGATAATTCATATTTATATCTTGAGATTGCAGGAAACAAATTAATTAAACGAGTGTATTCATTAACCGCTTTTTCAAAATTTGAAGACTTTATAAGTTTCGATATTGTCGATTCGATATCTTCCCTTGTTTTAATAATATATTCTTCTTCGGCTTTATTATATAATTTTTTATCTACCGCTCTTAATTTATTAATATAATATAACAATAAATCATATTTTTTTGTTTCAAAATAAAATTTGCCGAGTTCGTATATAACATCGCCGTTGTTCGGATTATTTTGATATTTTTTAAGGAGTTTATCCTCTTTATATACGGATTCGCCGGACACTATTTGAGACGAAGAATTTTTCGGTTCAACCGGAGAAATTTTTGATTTAGCCCCGCAGGAAACTAGTATAAATGCTGAAAATATTAAAAATAAAATCCTAATGACCATATAAAAATACACTATAATTATTCTTTAAAATAAAGTCAACAAAAATAATAACCGCCGCAAATTAAAAACCAATTCCAGAATTTTAAAAAGCGTTTAATTCAAACGCATTCGGTTTTTATATTAAAAACGCTTTGCGTTTTTTTAATTTTTTTTAACCCGGATAATGCATTAAACATAAAGCGAAATTTTTCAAAACATAGATGCATGATTGGGCAGTAGCGCAATTTGTGTTAAAACTTCTAAAAACCCCAAAATTTTTAAGGATATTTTTAAGATTTTGAAAAATTGCTGGGAATATGTATTTATAAGAGGTCGCCTAATTTAAGAAAACCCTTATCACGCGAATAACCATCTTGCGCTAATATGCATCATCGACTAAAAACTTAAATATTTTTTGTAGCTTTTGTAATTTTTACTTTTTGGCATTTCAAGACGCTAACGAATCATTCTAAAACTTCAATTAAAAACTCATTATTAATGTTGTTTTTTGCATGTTTAATTATTTGAAAAACCTCGCCGCTTAAATAAACGGCGTTTCGCAAACAAATTTCAATCTCCGTTTTATTTTTCATACATTTATCAAGTTCATATTTTAGGTTTTGTAATTCGTTTGAATCCGACTTAAGAATAACTAATTTGACACGTTTATTTTTTGATAATGAAGAGGTAATATTATTAACCGAAGTATTATTAATATTAGTTTTTAGGTTTTCTGAGGTAGCTGTTTCGGCGTTGATTTCAAAGGCATGTTTTATAACCGGACGAGTTATCGGATGATTTATCCGAACTATTTTTTCAATATTAGCAAGATAATTCAAATTTGATTTTAAAAACCAATTATAGATATTTTCATTATCTCCACAGTTAATAATTATTATTACATTATTGGTTTTAATAGAGTATAAACATTTTTTTAATTCGTATATCATATAGTTTGAAATCCATCTGATTCTACTACAATCGAGTTTAAGGTAATTGCCGAATAAACTCTGATTAGACAAAAATTTTTTTTTCAGCGATTTAAAAAAAATATTTATATTAAAATCAATTTTTTTTATATTGCTATTTTCAGAAAATACTCCGTTTAAAATTAATATGCTGTTTTCCCTGTCGATATCTATTTTGGGTTCGGTCCATTCTTTAGGCTGTTTTGTTCTTTTATTAATTTTAATAAGGTTTACCGGTTTAATGCGCCTATCAGTAGTCCACTTTTTATAATAGAACGCATCTCTATTAACCAATTTCTCGAAATATTCAGGATAAGTTATTGTTTCGGTTCCTCCAACAAAAACAGTTCCGTTATTTTTTAAAGCATTATAGATTTTATGAATAATAATATTTTGATTTTTTTTGTCAAAATAGTATAAAACATTTCTGCAAAGCAGTATATCGACATCATCCGGATAATTATCATTGACAAGATTCAGCTTTTTGAATGACACCATTTTTTTTATTTCATTTTTAATTTTATATCTTCCGTTTTTTACTTTTTCAAAATATAAATCCAGATATTTTTGATTCATTTCTGTTTTTACGCATCTTTCAAAATAAACGCCTTCTCTTGCTTTTTGCAGAATGTCGTCGTCAATATCTGTTCCAATTAATTCGATATTATTAAACAATCCTATATTTTTTATATAAGCTAAAAGTTCAAATATTAATATTGCTATTGAATAAATTTCTGAGCCGTTTGAACAACCAGAACTCCATATTTTTAAAGTATTATCCGGTTTATTAAGATTTCTGTTCCGCTCGCAAATTTCTTTTAGCAATATATTGTTTATAATATTAAAATGAACTGGATGCCTGAAAAAGAAGGTTTCATTTACAGTAAGCGATGTTGTTAAAGAGTTTATTTCGTTGCCATTTATATCTTTGATAAGTAGATAATTCAAATATTCAAAATATTCCGACAGTTTAAGTTCTGACATACGGTTGTCGACTTTTGCCTTGAAAAAATCTATTCTGTCATTTTCAAAAAATAAACCGGTTTTTTCATTTATAAATTTTAAGAGTTGACTAAAATTATGATTCATAATCGCTTTGTTTAAATCAGAAGAGATTTTTTTACGATGATTTCAATAAGTTCTTTTTCAGGCGGTTTAACAATATATTCAGTCATACCCTTTTCAAAAGCCGTGTTTTTGCTTTTATTTTCATTTTTACCCGAAATAGCTATAAAAGGAATGCTTTTGTAATTATCTAATTTTCTTAACTTTTCGCATAATTCCAAGCCGTCCATTACAGGCATCGCTAAATCTATAGTTAAAATATCATATTGTTTCTGCATTGCTTTATTTAAAGCTGAAATTCCGTCTTCTGCTTCATCAACGTCTATGTTCAAATTCTGAAATATTTTTTTTAAATAAATTCTTACCGATGCAGAATCGTCTACAATTAATACTGATTTTTTTTGATTGCATTTTGAGGTTTCATTCGGCTTAAGGATTTTATTAGACGTCTCGAAAGCTATTTTTGATATCTTAAAAGAAGAAGAATTTTTTATAACTGAAATGATATCCAAAATAAGAATCACGCTTCCATCGCCCATAGTGGTTGAACCATTGACAAACGGAGCCTTTTCAAATAGAGTTCCCAGATTTTTAATGACTATTTCCTGTTTACCCTCGAGTTTGTCAACGAGAAGTCCGTAATGTTTATCTCCGTATGGAACGACGACTACTTCAAGCGAACTTGATTCATCCTGATTAATCGGGTTATTCTCGATGCCTAAAATATTTTTTAAAACTATTAAAGGAGTAACCGCGCCGCGCAGATTAAAAACAAGTTTATCGCTTAAATCATAGATTTCTTCTTTGTTGATAAATACAGTCTCTTGTATTTGATATAACGGAATCGCAATTGAATGATTTCCTATTTTAATTAATAGAACCTGCATAATTGCAAGCGTCAGCGGTATGGATATTATTACGGATGTAAATTTGCCGTATTCGCTTTTTAGCGAAACTTCTCCGTTTAATGATTCTATGGTTCTTTTTACAACATCCATTCCGACGCCGCGTCCGCTTAAATCGGTGACTTTATCAGCGGTTGAAAAACCGGGCGTAAAAATTAGCATCATTATTTCTTCATTTGACAATTTATCGGCTTCATCCAAAGTTCACATAACCAGAAGTCAAATCAGCTAAGTCATTAAAAATAAATAAGAAA
>DAINAU010000134.1:0-11419 GCA_036733285.1 bacterium | reverse complement strand
AATTTCGAGGTTCAAGGCAATATCTTAAACGCCAATTGTAAATTTGAAAAGGAGAAAATTTATAAAATAATCATTTCGCCCGCAAATATTAAAGATATCGACAATAGAATTCTTGATTTAACCGGAGACGTAGAATTTTATTTTTATATTAAACGCAGCGAACCTTTCTTTAACTGGAAACAAAGCGAAGGAATAGTAGAATTGTTTGGTCCTCAGGAATTTCCGTCAACCGGACGCGGAGAAGAAAAAATCGATTTAAGAATATACAAAATAGATCCGCTGAACCGCGCGTTCTGGCCGTTCCCGGAAAAACCAATCGTCATTGACGAAAAAAAAGAACCGCCTCGACCGGGTCAGGAACCAATCACAAACCATCCGGACGCCGAACTAATTAAAATATTGGAACAAAGACGCGAATATTACAACGAAGAAGGCGAACAGTATTACCCCGAAGATAATAATGATAAAATCGCGGATTATGTTACAGACGCTCAAATTTCCAAGCATTTAAAACTATTAGGTTCTCCGCTGATTTCAAAAATAATCGAACTGCCTTCAGCCGATTTCAATAAAACAATTGAATTCGGATTGCCTTTAAAAAAATATTTTGAAGATATTTCCGGAACCGGCAAAGCCGGAACTTATCTCGTTGGAATACGAAGACTCAACGGAGAAACAACGCGAAAATACGTAAGAATTCAGGCTACCGATTTGTGTTTAAGCGTTATCGAAGAAAAACGTTCGATAAAATTCGCGGTTACTTCTTTAAAAACCGGAAAACCTGTGAAATCCGCTCATATTAAAATTCAAGGAATTTATTATAATCAAAATAACAACAATTGGGAAAATCTAATTGAAGGAATTTCGGATGAAAACGGAGTCTTCAATTATGTTCATAAAAAAGCAATATCCGCTAATTTAAAACGGATTATTGTCAGCAAAGACGACGATATGCTGGTTTTAAATCCCTCTTCTCCGCCTCCCTATTTCGTCAACAATCACTGGCATAGAACCGAAAACAGCAACTGGCTAAGCTGGCTTAACAACGTTCCGTATTCAACAGAAAACGATATAAACTATCTTTTACACATATTTACGGAACGCCCTATTTATAAACCCGACGAAGAAGTTTTTATCAAAGGTTATATCCGAAAAAAAGAAAATGGAATTTTGGAGTTTCCTCCGGATGAATTAAAAAACAGATTCGTTTTAGAAATATCTGCCGTCGGCAATAAAAAATGGAAATCCAATATTTCTTTAAACCGGTTCGGAAGTTTTGATTATGTTTTTAAAGAAAAAGATTTGCCTACAGGAAATTATACGGTTTGCGTTTTTGACCTTAAGGAAAAAATTTTTTTAGACGTTCAGACCGGATTTAAAAAAGAAGCGTATAAAATTCCGACTTTCGATATTCAAATTTACGCATCCGATTCGGTTCCTAACGACAGACCGTTTCCGGTTAAAGCGACGGCAGAATATTACGCCGGCGGAAAAATAACCAACCGTCCGGTTCAATGGAGAATCATTCAATATCCTTACGCGTATTTTACCGAAACAAAAGACGGATTCATTTATTCGTCCGACAACAGGTTTGGCAATTACCAATCTTTTTCCGACTATGGAATGAAAGAGGACACTGGAATTATTGATTACAGCGGCGAATGCAATATGGCTATCAATCCCGGCGCGGAGATTGACGGCTCGGCTCGAGTCTATAGCATTGAAGCGACAGTTACCGATATCGATATGCAAACCGTGACAAGAACTAAAGAAGTAATATCGCTTCCGCCGTTTGTTATAGGATTAAAAAACAAAAAAATATTTTATAAAGCCGATTTGATAAAACCGGAATATAAAGTCTTATCATTCGGCGGAGGATTTGCCGAGAACGTAAATTTAAACGTTAAATTACTGAAACGCGAATGGCATTCCTATCTCCGCGAAGCTAATTTTTCACAGTCAAAAGCCGAATACGTAACCGAAAGCGTGGATAATTTAATGTTTGAAAAAAAAATCTTATCTTCAAAAAAAGTAGAAACCATAAATATTCCGGAATTGAATTCAGGCGTTTATATTTTGGAAATCGAGGGTCGGGATATGCTTGGCAGAATTCAAGCGGTATCTTCCGATTTTTACGTTTCAAATTCAGACAAACCTGTTTCTTGGGAAAAAGCCGTTGATAATGTTTTCAAAACGGTTTCGGACAAAGACGGCTATGTTCCGGGAGAAACTGCAAAAATGGTGGTAAAAAGTCCTTTCTCAACCGGAAACATATTGACTGTCGTCGAACATCCGGAAAAAAATATTTATAAATGGAACTCGGTTGAAAACGGCAACGCGATAATTGAAATACCGATTGAAAAATGTTTTACTCCGCAGCTTGCAGTTCATTTTCTTCTTATGCGCGGAAGAAACGGCGATTCGGATAATTCAACCCAAAACCGTAGAATCGACGTTAACAAACCTCAGACGGTATGCGCGACCAATTACATTAAAGTTAAACCCGTAGAAAATCAAATCGAAATGAAACTTGAACATCCAAAAACCGTCCTGCCCGGTTCAGAGGTTTCGATAAAAATCGAATTAAAGGATAATAATTCAAAACCCTTATCCGGAGAATTAACTTTATGGCTTGTCGACGAAGCGGTATTATCGCTTGCTCCGGAAAAAAATATCGATCCGTTAAAAAATATGATAAAACCGGTTTCTTCTTCAATTAGAATAACCGATTATAGAAATAAAATTATTGGAAAAGTATTATTGAACGAAGAAACAGGCGGCGACGGAAAAACTCACGGCGACGTGAAAACAAAAAACACAGTCAGAAAAAATTTTAAAACCGTTCCATATTATAATCCGTCCATAATAATCGGAGATTCCGGCGTAGCTCTCGTAAAATTCCGCATATCCGACGATTTGACCAATTTCAAAATCAGAGCCGTAGTCTGCGGCAATTCGGGCGAGCGGTTCGGGTCGGCAAAATCCTCAATATCAGTTAGACTGCCCGTAATTGTCCAACCGGCGCTTCCGCGATTCGTAAGAATAGGCGACGAATTTAAAGCGGGCGGAATAGGCAGAATAATAGAAGGAGCTTCAGGCGACGCAAAATGTTCTATCGAAACCGAAAACGCTTTGGTCTCCGGAACCGCGTCAAAAAAATTCTTTCTGAATTCAAATAAATCCGAACAGATTTATTTTGATATGAAAGTTCCGGTTCCCGAACTTATCAAATCCGGAAAAACGGTTCAATCCGAAATGAAAATAAAACTTTCGCTTACGCGAGAATACGATAACGCGGGAGACGCGTTTGAAATCTCTATTCCTATTAAAGACGACAGACGAAAAATATCTTATCAATACGATACCGAATTAATCTCGGGATTAATTTATTATCTTCCTGAACCAAAGGAAAAATACAGAGGAAACAGTCTTATCAAAGAATTTATGGCGACCGATAAGATAGCGGTATTAAAAACGGCGAATGCGCTCGCATTTCTCGCCCGTTATCCTCACGGTTGTCTTGAACAAAAAATAAGTCAATCTTATTCGTCAATAGCTTTGCGCGGAATTCTCGAACGTTTCAATATGACAGAACTCGTAAAAACAATAGACGAAAAAATCAATGAAACGTTTTTTTATCTGGAACAATGCCTGGGTGCGGACGGACTTTACTCTTACTGGCCCGGAAGCGAAGGTTATGTTTATCTTACCGCGTATATTGTCGAATTTTTAACTGAAGCTAAGAGGGCTGGTTATAAGTTTCCCGATAAACTTCTTGCCAGACCAATAACGCATCTTCAAAAAGCTTTGCGTTCCGATTATGAAAATTTTATAGACGGTCAATCATTTTTGGAAAGAGTTGAATCGTTATACGCATTAGGAAGGGCAGGGTATTTTGACGCGTCTTACGCTCGGGAATTAAGTTCAAAAATTAATTACATGAATCTATTCTCCAAATCAAGACTTATGCTGGCGCTTTTGGAAAATAAAGGGAAATCAGATAAAAAAAATATCGAACAATTAAGAAAGGAAATCTGGGAGAACACGATTTTCACTTTACGCGACGGAATTGAAAAATATTCCGGTCTTCAAAAATTCACAGGTTCTCCAAATGACGATTTAGTGTTAAGCTCTGAAAAAAGAACTCTCGCAAACGTAATACGCTCGTTATGGAGAACCGACTCGAATAATGAAAAATTAAATCAAATGATAAACGAACTCGCCATTGTTGGAACCGGCGACGGCTGGGGAAATACTATAAACAACGCCTCGGCGTTATTGGCGTTGAACGACGTAATTTCGGTTCCCGAAAAAAAATACGACGAAACGAAATTTGAAGTTTCAACCGGAAAAATCTATGACGATTTCAAGCTTACGGCAAAAAACCCGATTTATTTTTATAAAACCAATTCTTCGGAAAAAACAAAAATAGTTATGAAAGAAAGCGATAAAAAAGTTTTCGGATCGTTTAAAATGTCTTATATTCCAGATCTTGACGGTTCTTTTGTAAAACAGGAAAACAACGGGTTTGTGATTGAAAATGAATTTATTAAAATCGACGAAAGCAACAACATAATCAAACGCGAAAAAATCAACAAATCCGGATTATCGCTGAAATATTCGCCGGGAGATATTATTGAAATACACATTTCAGTAATAAATCCGAAAAAACAGAATTTCGTAGCGATAACAATTCCTATCGCCGCGGGTTTTGAACCTATGAATCCCGAACTTTCTACTTCGTCGCATCTCGCAAAACCCGCCGGAAAAATCACTAAAACGCCGTCGTATTCAATGTATCTCGACGATGAAGTAAAATATTACTATAATGAACTGCCTCAAGGCAATTATGATTTTTACTTCAGAGTAAAAGCCGCCATAGAAGGAAATTTTACTAACCCTGCAGCTTTTGCTGAATTAATGTATAACGATAATATCAGAGGAAATTCATTTGGAACAAAAATAAAAATTAACAATTAATCGGAATTAAATGTTCCTGTTCGGGTTCAATATGAACTGTTAAAACTGTTTAAACCTGAAAACTGCCAAGTAAAAATTAATTCTTTTGAAAAAGCGCTCAAAAACATTGTATATTTGTTTTGATAAAGAAAATAATTCAAATGATAATTATCAATCAATAAAAAAAATAGCCGACAAAAATAATATTAAAATTCGAATAGTTGGCTCGTTAACGCCGAAACATCATCAGGAGTTGTTAGATATTCCATTGTGCAAAATTTCTCTTATTTATTTTTAATGACTTAGATGATTTGAATTCCGGCGCTCTGAATTTACGATAAAAGAAATGCTTCCAGGCTTATCGAAGAAATGACGGATAATTAGAAAAAATTATTTAAACTATTTAATTTTGTCTTATTAATACGCTATTTTTTTCCATTTGTTTTCTGTTTTAAGCGAATTCTTTAACCTATTCAGTAAAGTCAAGATAAAGTATTGAATTGATTCCTTCAATTCCGTCGAGTTGAAAATGAATATTATTTGCGTCCGGAATAATTTTACCGTCAACTATAAACTTATAAAAATATCTGCCCGCCGGAATATTAAGTTCGCAGAACCATACTCCTGAAACAAAATCATAAGTCAAAGGTTCGCGGCGCCAGTCGTTAAAACTGCCGGTAATAAAAACTGATTTTGCGGATCTGGATTGAAAATATATTATCCGCGAATAACCGTTTTTCAATAATTGTTTTAAAGCGAATTCTTCTTCCGTTAATTTTAATCCGCTTGATTTTTCCTGCGAATATTTTTCCGGTTCAATCGGATAGTCGCGTTTTATTGAAGACAAAATAAATTCGACCGGCGGAATCTTTTTTTCAATACTTACCGGAGGCGGAACAACTTTTACGTTTTCGGGTTTATCATATTTTTCATTAGATTCCGTAGTTGCAGCGTCAACCGAATACCCTTGAAAAACCGGATACTGCGACGGTTTTATTTCCGCGTCTTTTTTGTCTGGCAATGATGTTAATGCGGGTTTCGAAAGCTGCATAATTTTAATTAAAGCTTCAAGCTCTGCGTTTTTTTTCTGTTCTTGGATTTTCAATTTTGGTTCAGTTCTTTTTCCAAACAAATAATTTAATGAAAATCTATGCGTATTTCCAAGTTCTGTAAATGGAAGAAAAGCGTAATCCAAATCAAAATTCATCAAGTTAAAACCGAGACCGACCGAGTATCCTTTTCGGTCGGATTCAATTCCGTTATATCCGGCTCTGACTCCAAAATTGAAATCATAATTTTTCGGCAAAACAAATAATTCCACGCCAAGATTCGCATAAATTTCATTATCGTTCGGAATATTCACGTCGAGCGCAGTTAAAAACCTGTCGTCAAAAAATTTATAAGATACTCCAAGTTTCAAATTCAGCGGCATTTTATCATTTTCGCTTTCAAACTTACTCAAGCGTCCGAAATTCTGAATTAATGCTCCTGCCGAAAAGTCTTCGTTGAAATCATATTGCATTCCCAAATCAAACGCAATGCCCTGCGCGGATTCCTTGTCGATTTTTTGATGAATCAGTTTCGCTCCTATTCCGTATTTCGCGAATTTATTGAATAATTTGAATTTATCCGCATAAGACAAATGCAGCATTCTGTCGTAAGCCGAATATTTTCCGTCTTTATAATACGGATTCGCAGGATTTCCCGTTTCTACTGTTTTTTCTATAGAGCCGTAATCAAGCGAAGAAATTGCCGCGCCGAATACTCCGTAATCTTTTATCGGCGTAACAAATGATAAAACATTATAATTAATATCAAGCAGCCAGTTCAAATGCATAAAGGATATGGTTTTATTTGATACGTCATACAAACCCGCCGGATTGTAATACAAAGAATTTATATCTCCTGATACCGCTGAAAACGCTTCGCCCATTCCCGCCGGTCGCGCTCCGTATCCGAGTTTAAGGAAAGCCGCGCCTGTGGTTCCGACGTCTTTAGAACCAAACGCCGATAACTCCGAAGGAATCATTATACAGATAAAAAAAGCTACTACTGCGCTGAAACAAATTAATTTATTTTTCATAATTAAATCAAGAATAATTCTTTTTTTATCAGCCGCGTTTTTCATTTTATTTCACAACCCCGAGTTTTCCTATCTTTTTTGAAGAACCGGTTTTTAAAATATAAATGTAAATTCCGCTGGCAACTTCTCTTCCATATTTATTTTTAACGTCCCATTTTAAAGTAACGCTGTTTCCGGACGGGATTATCTGATTTTTATCGAAATCAACGACAAGTTCTCCGTTTATATTATAAATCTGAAGCGATTCAAAATCTGCCGGAATGTTTGCGAATTTTATAAAACCGTCGAGAGATTTTGATTTATAGAACGGATTTGGATAGACTGCAAATTCAGATAAATCCGCAGGAACGGGATTAACTGAAAGAATTATATAAACCGAATTGTTTTGTCTTACTATATTCAAATATCCGTTAGTATCAACGCTCGAATTTTCAAGAATGCTCCATTCATTTTTAGTTTCGTCGAGAACAAATATTTTCAGCAAAACGGTATCGGAAGTTATTGCTATAGTATCCGGAATTTTTACCGACATCTTAATATAGTTATTAAAATCATGAATTTCCAAACCGTTTGAATCTTTAAACAAAACCCAATAAACATTATTGTCAGCGTTTGGCGAATTCAAATCGGAATTCGATAACGGTTTGATTCCCGGCAAATTCGCTATTTTATTATTTGCGGATTTGATTGAATTAATTATATGCTCGTATTTTTCTTCGTCGTATTTAAATATTCCGTTTAAAGCGTTCCAATTGAAAATATAAAATTCTCCGATATTTGCGAAATCAGAATTATGCACCTCGAAATTTAATTTATCTTCATAATATAATTTTTTTGTAATCGCGCCTGTATCGTTTGTCTTAACGGATTTAACTCCTGAAACAACGCCCGCGTTATTTTCAATATCATACGGACGGATTTGATAATAATAATTTTTTCCGGGTATAACATTGTTATCGGTAAATTTGTTGGAATACGCAAAACCTATATTGTTAAAAGTTCCGCTAAAAGTATCGCTTCTTAATATCCCGTATTTATTTATTCCGTATTCAAAAGACTCAAGCCAGCTTAACGTAATTTCATCAGAACCGGCAAACGCTGAAATCGTAAACGGACTTTCCGGAACCGGATTTTTATTAGACCATTCGGAAACTATAATCATCCCGGCGGAATCATTGTTTTCATAAATGGAAATAGTCCTTTCCGAACTCACAATTAACGTTCTATTGTCGCCTGCTTCATATTCGCCGTCTATAACGAATTTATAATTATACGTTCCGTCCGGCAGACTTAATTCCACCTGCCAATTTCCAGAACCGGTATTTGTTAAAGGCGTAGCGCTATTATTCCAGCCGTTAAAATCTCCGGATACTGAAATCTTTGAAGCCGCAAAACTCTGATAAGACAATAGAGTTTTTGATTCTTCTTTCAATTCAATCGGAGTTCCCGGATTTAAAAGAAAACTATAATTTAAATTATTATTCGTAACAAATTTCGCGTCAAACTGATAAACTCCTTTTTTTATTTTATTCATCTTGTTGTCGAGCTTATTTGAAGTCAGCGGCTTAACGTTTCCAAGTATTCCTATTCCGTATTGCGGTTCTGTAATCAAACCAGAAATCAGCGAATTCCTTAAATCAAGAATAAAAATTACCGGAATTTCTTTGCCTGCCACGCCTGAATTTGAAGCGCTCATATCGCTTGATAATCCGCCGAAATCAACTGATTTCACCTGATAATTATACGGAATATCCATTACTACGTTATTATCTATATAAATTATAGATACTGTAGTGCAGACTAAATTTCCATTTTTATAAACTTCAAAATAATCAATATCAATATCCCGCGCTGAATTAATATTTATGTTTAATTTTATCGCTCCGCTATCTGATAATATTGTTAATTCAGGTTTATACGGTTTATCATTCCAGTTATCATAATTAATATTTTTTATAATAACTTCTCTATTGTTATCTTCCCAAACTGATTTGTTGTATAAATACTTATATGTGTATTTTTTATTCAATATCAATGGTATAACTGTAGACCAGCGTCCATCGGCTGTAGAATCAGGAATAAGAGTTTGATCTGTTTTATTCCAATTATTAAAATCGCCCGCTATTGTAAAATTGTAAATATTATTTTCTCCCTGAGTTATTCCGGAATACAAATAAAAAGTTACATTGGTCAAAATTCCAGAGCGAGCGGCAAATTCGTCTGAAAATCCGCTTTCATATTTGAACCCGGTTCCGTCCTGAACTTTAATCTTATAATAAAAAGTGTCTGTCGAATTGACGTTTGAATCAATATAATTCGTATCAGTTGTAGTATAAACTAAAACATAATCTCCTGTCTGATTATTTTTCTTATATAAATAAAAAGTATCCGCGTCGAAATCTCCAAGCGTCCAGTATAAAATTATTTTGCCGCTGTCCGCGTCTGAACTCAAACAAGGCGCCGAAGGCGTATTTCCCCAATTATCATTTATTTCAAATATTCCGCTCGGGGACGAATCTATATTAATATATCTGTCAGAATGGTTCTCATAATCTCCGTCGGTAAAATCCGCTTTAATGTATTTGTATTTAAGATTTGTTCCTACTTGAACATTTTCTAAAATCCCCGTCCATATTCCGTTCTGATCTGTGTCCGTTAAAATCAATCCGTTTCCGCCCCAACCCGGAAGCGGATTATCTCCCGCTACTCTCACGGATTTTATGCGTTCTGTTTTGCCAGCGTCAACTCTGAATAAAACATTTACGGGTTTTGAAACAGTCGCTTGTATTCTATCGCTGAAATAACCTTCGGTTTGTTCTGCTCCGGTTTCTACCGCAGTAAATCTGTAATAATAAGTCGCTCCATTTATCAGATTGTTGTCAATGTATTGAGTATCTGAAACAGCGAACGCTTTTATGAATTGATATAAAATATTGTCAGGCGATATTGTCCTGTATAATTTATAATATCCGGTTTTCCTTATATCAGCCGCATTTGAAGCGTTAAAATTAATTTTAACCGAACTTTCGTCTATCGGTATTGCCGATATATTTTCCGGCGGGTTGGACAGATTACACCAATTATCATAAAATATATTGTTATTCCCGCTGATATAAACTTTACGGTTAGAACCGGATAATCCTGTTTTTCTGTTTCCAGCAATGGATTCCCAGTTGCCGTCGATAACAAATTTATATTCTGTATTATCCTGAATCCCTGACATTTCCGTTATCCAAGTGTCGGTTCCTGAAATCTTTCTGAGAAGCGGCGCGTTATTAGTTTTATCCCAGCCGTTAAAACCGCCTGCTACTTGAACTTTTTGAGCCGAAGCCGAAGTGTCAAAATATTCGAAAGTATATTTCGCGTCTTCTTCATACAAATTATTATTTATAACGTATTTGTATTCATAAACTACTGCCGGTTGTAAATATTTTGTTATTGTCCATTCATTATTTCCTGATTGCAGCATAATATCCTGATAAGGATTATAGCCGTTTGCAGAACTAACCCAGCTTACGGTATCGGTTTTTTCTCCATTGATTTTCACGTTAAAAATTACAGGAACCGGCGTTTGAGTTTTTAAAGAAACAATTGAACTCCAGAATCCTTCCTGAACAATAGAACCCGTATCAACCGAAGTCATTCTATAATAATATGTGTCGTTAATATTTAAATTTTCATCAATATACGAAGTTTTATCCGGCAATAATTCGGTTAATAATTCATAACCGGAATCAGGAGTATTTGCGCATCGGTATAATTTAAAAGATATTATATCCCGCATATCCGAAAATTCCGGCTGAGTCCACGATAACTGAACCGATGTTTCGCTCAGACTCGTTCCCGAAAAATTTTGCGGCGGATCCGGCAGTTTACACCAATCGTCCAATATTTCACATTCCGCAGTTACAAATATTTTTCTGTTATCTGAATTAAATCCTGCGATTCTATCGCCGCCTTCTTCAAATTTTCCGTCAATTGCGAATTTATATTTTTTATTTTCCTCGATTCCATATACTTCGGTTATCCAAGAATCCGTCCCGTTAATTTTTTTCATCAACGGGGCATTTACGCTTGTATCCCAATTATTGAATTCGCCTGCAACCTGTACTTTATATGCTTTTGAATCATTGTATATAAAAGTATATTTTGAATTTTGTTCCCATACCGCGTCAATTGAACTATTTAAAACGTATTTATATTCATATATAAAATCCGGCTGCAGTAATTTTGTTATCCGCCATTTATGATTTCCAATATATTCCATAGAATCGGCTTTATTATCATAACCGTTAACATTGCTCGCCCAGTTCACTGTATAAGGCATAGTCCCGCCAATATCTACAGTAAATGTAACCGCTACCGGCGACGCGGGTC
>DAINAU010000133.1:0-11493 GCA_036733285.1 bacterium | reverse complement strand
CATACTCCGGTTTGGATTGGCGTGAAAAAAATTACTAAACCTTTTGAAATACCATAGCTTAATAACACTAAAATGCAGATTAAATGGGTTATGTAATTAGGCTTTAATTTTGATACTTATCGGCTCTGTGAAAATCGGTGTTTAAAAAACAGGAGGATTTGAATTATCTTTATGAAATAATCAGCAGAACAGCTATTCACGCAGTTAAAGCTGATAACATCGCCGCTTTTTTAGGGAAAAAATTATCTGGAAATTATCAGGATGAAATCGGAAATAATTTTAATACAAGAATAGAGGGGACTCGTATAAAACATTCTATAACTGAAAAGTCGAATTCAAAATTTTTCGGCAATCAGATGATTTCCGCATTCCTCAACAAATCCGCGTTGTTGATAATATTACCGGTATCGCCGAAAGCGAACGTCTCGCCTTTCTTTAAAATCAAGGTTTTGCCGCAGCATTCTTTGGCGAAATGATAATTATGCGTCGAAATAATTTTTGTGATTTTCTGTTCGTTTATAATTCTCAATAATTCGGCGCATCCTTTCAAATCCAAAAATGCGGTCGGTTCGTCAAGCAGCAGAATATCAGGCGAATATATGAGTATGGAAACAAGCGCGGTTTTTTTTTTTTCGCCTGCCGAGAGATTCTCGATTTTTCTATTTTTCAAATGTTCGATATTAAAACATTGCAAATAATAATTTATTTTTTCTTCGTCCGCCGCGCCGTAATGCTGAACAAGCGACAATTTCAATTCGTCGTAAACAGTAGGCATAAATAATTGTTCTTCAACGTTTTGAAAAATCATGCCTATTTTTTTACGCAATACTTTTGGTTTATAATCTTTTAATTCGGTTTTGTTCAAAAAAATTTTTCCGCCGTATTTATACAATCCCGATAACGTCAAAAACAATGTGGTTTTGCCGCTGCCGTTAGCCCCGATTAAAGCGAGCGAATCGTATTTGTTTATCTGAAAATTTATGTTTTTTAAAACGGCTTCGCAGCCGTCGTATGAAAAACTTAAAGATTTTAGTTCGAGCATAATTATTGTTTAAAAACGAGTTTTAATATTTCGGCGTTTTCATTCAAATTCTTTAAACAAAGATAACGCGAATATGTTTCAGTTTTCATATAAAAATGAAATAAAATTTTTTTTATCATTAAAAAAAAAGTTTTAAAGTCGGCGTCAAAAACCCGCATTTTAAAATTTCTTAAAAAATTATTTAATTCCGTTACAAACAGAGAGATTAAACGGACAGAAATAACGACTATTAAAAGAATTCTAACTGGTATCCGGAATTTAATAAGTATGTCGAGCGTTTCGCCGAATGTATTGATTTTTTTATAAAAGTTTATGGTTAAAATCGCCGCGGAAGTTTTTAGAACCACGTTGGAGACTATATTAATTTGCATTAAAAAATCAACGCCGGTCTTAAAAATTATTTTATCGAAATAAAAATACAAAAAAAAAGGAAGATAAAAAATAATTATAAATAAAATTATTTTCTGGCCCGCGGCAAATTTAAACGGATTAATCTTATAAAACATCAGCGCCGCGGCAAGAAAAACAAAAAACAGATAGAAATATTTCAACGGAATAACCGAGCTTGTCAAAAGCAAACACGCGAAAGTTGCAAAATTAAACAAAATATTTTTTTTCATCTATTATAAATCGATTCCGACTGGAATAATTTTTTTTTTAAAAATTTAGCGAAAGACGGCAGCGCTAAGAAGATAATCAGAACGCCCGGTATAGAAGACGTTAATTCGGCGATTACCTTTGTTTTAAAAGGCAGATTGTAAATTCGCGTTATAACAAAATATAAACCCGCGTATAAAATTCTATTTATTAAAATCGAAATTACACAAACAATATGATAATTAAATTTTAATTTGCCGGATAAAAATGAAACGAGAAAACCCAATATTGATAATTCAATGGACATTTGAAAAGCAACCGGAGGATTTAACGTAGGCATGCCCGTAATAAAAGATGAAATAAAAGGCGTTAGAAATCCCGCTATCAAAGCAGAGGTTGGTTCAAGTAAAAAACCGGATATAATAATCGGATAATACATCGGCAGAAATATTTTTCCGCCGGCAGCGATAAAATGAAAAGCGAACGGAAGTAAAACTCCCAAAACAACCGTTATTGAAATTATTATGTATTCTCCGCTTTTTTTCATTTTATTATTTTTTTCCGGGCGTATTGTTTCTCGTTAAAACTCGGCTTCCAATCCTCCGAAAACTCCTATTCCAGGGCTCCAGATAGGAGTCGCCGAATGATTAGGCGCGGTTCCTTTTCCATCGTCGTAGCTTAACGAATATTTTTTATCGAGTATATTATCGGCTTCCAAAACAATCTTTATTTTAGAGTTTATTTTGTATTTCAATTTAATGTCGGCTTTTAGAAAATCAGGAAGTCTGACAGTCTTATCCGAAGCCGCGTATAGTTTATTCAAATAAAAACCAGTTAAAGCCGCTCCGAATTTTTCTCCCGCATAATCAAACAGAAAATTGATTTTATTTCTAAATTGATTTGCCGTATCTTTGCCCGTGTAAATGTAGTTGTATCCGATTTTAGCGTTTATATCTTTAAATATATTTTTCGATAATTGCATTTCAAAACCATAATGTTTGTAATTTTGAATATTGCCGAATTTTCCGCTCCTGTTTATTATTCGGTCTTCTCCTTCTATTTTATAAACAGACCAATCCCAATCAAATATTCCCGCGTCTGAGAACGAAGCATTAATTTCATAAGTCCATGCGCGTTCCGGCTCGAGACTTTTATTTCCCGCAAATTTATTTATCTGGGTCTGAAGCGTAGACGGGGTTCTGAACGATTTATTCGCCGAAACGCCGGTTCTCCATTTTTCATTGATTTTTTTTTCGGCGCCGAACTTCGGAATAACAACGCCTCCGTATAGACTATTGCGGTTATACCGGACTCCGGCAATCAAACCGCAAATATTTTCTAAATAATGATTAATCGTTAAATATGGCGCGTATTCATTGGCGGATTTTTCATCCTTGTAAGCCCATGCCTGATTAAGAATTTGCCCGCCGTAATTTTTATAATCGAATCCGTATAAAACCTTAGTATGATTTATTTTAATATTATGAAAGGAACGCAATTCGTTTATAAAATCTTTTGAATGAAATTTAAGATTTCCGTTTGAAAAATAAAAACTTTTATGTTCGCCGCGGTTAATTCCGTATTGAATGGAATAAAAACTGTTTTTATTTAAATCGCCTTTCACCGCGATATTCAATCCTTTCCTGTCAATATCCCAGTCGACAAGTTCGTAAGGATCCTCAAAATCTCCGTCGTAGTATTTTCCTGAAATTTCAGCGGAAAAATATTTTGTGAAAACATATCCTGTTTTCATAAAATAATCGTTCGAACGCAATTTTGTATTTTTGATATCGCCGCTTGTATTTTTCAAATCGTATCCGAGAGAATAATAAAAATCGCCGATGCGGTTTTGGGTTGATCCGTAAAAATATCCGGATTCATATGAGCCGAAGCCTGCGTTTAAATATGATTTATACTTATCTGGTTCGGAAGTTACTACATTGATAACTCCGCCTATTCCGTCGCTTCCGTATAAAACGGATTCGCCTCCGCGTATGAGTTCAATCCGTTCTACGTTATTCAAAGTCAATACGTTTCCGACTATGCAATTAAAAACCTCCATACTTGCCGGGATTCCGTCAATAAGAAGTTTCGCGTTATTTCCGCGTATTTTGATTCTTCCGTCGCCTACTCTTCTGCCGCCGAAATTACCTTCGCTCGCTACGCCGACTCCGGTCATTTGCTTTAACACGTCCGTTAAGTCAAACGAATGAATTTTTGAAATTTCAGTTTTTGTCAGTATTTCTTTGTTTAAAGTAAAGTCTTTTATAATCGAATCTCTTACCGGATATCCGAAGACTACAACATCTTCCATTTTTACAATTTCTGATTTTAGCTGAATAGGCAAAACAAAATTAAGAAACGCTATGATTATAATCGCAAAAAATATTTTTTCAAATTTAAAATTATTGTTCATTTGATTGTCTCCTATAATATTAAATATTAAATTAAAAATTATAAACCAGCGTTATCCTGTGCGACGAATCAAAATCTTTGAAAGGCTCGAACGCGTATAAAAGTTCAAGCGAGCTGATATTTAAATTGAATCCGGCAGTATAACCTTTGCCCGCGTCGTTAGCTCCGTTATATCCGGCGTTAAATCCTATTGATTTATTAAACTGAAATTGAACGCCGGCGCAAATATCCCCTTCTCTGCTTTTGATTTTCTGCCAATCCAGATTAAGATTCAGTTTGAATTCGGGAATATTGTAAGAAACTCCTATTCTAAACAATTCCGGCAATCCAAAAGATTCTTTGTCAAATTTCATTTTGCCGCCGATATTTTGAAATGAAGCGCCTAAAGATAAAGAGGTTTCAGGAACCGGATAAATAGCGCCGGCGTCGGCCATAAAAACTCCGGCTTTGTAATCTTCGATTTTCTCTCTTAAATATTTCAAACTAACGCCTGTGCTGATTCCATAAAATTTAAATGCTTGAACATAAGTTTTTATGATAATATCTGAAGCGGTAAAATCTCCGGCGAACGAAACGTTTCCCGTTAATTCGTTATATAGCGTTCTTTGAAAATCGCCGTAATCCAGATAAGCTACGCTGATTCCGTAAAATCTATTTTTAATTTTTCCCAGATAAACTATTTCGTGCTGATTAACGGATTCAATATATTTATTAAACGAAAAAGAAACGCAGTTGTTTTTTTGATATGAAATATGAGCCGGATTCAGCGAAATAAAATGAGCGTTGTAATCAAGCGCCGCGGCTCCGGCGTTTCCTGACGCGGTCAGCGCAGCGTTTGTATTCAATAGCAGAACCTCGCCGGAAGTAGAACCGGCCGCAGACAGCGAAGTCTCGAATACAATCAGCAATATCAGAAGTAAAAAAACCTCAACCGGCAATTTATGTCTTTTTTTCATTTTTTCAAATTCCTCCTAATTGTTCTTTCAACATTTTTTTCGCGGCTGAAAAATATAGCGAATCCGCATATCCGGTTATAATCTTCTCAAGCATTTTTTTCGACTCGTCTTTTTTTTTTTGAGAGATAAAAAATTTAGATTTTAAAAACAGGGCTTCAGGCATAAATATTCTATCTTCGATAATTTTTTCAAGTTCCATATCAAAAACCCATTCCGAATTCTTTTTCATCAATGAAATATAAGACAGCGTTTTTAAGGTTTTATCGCTCATTGAATTCAATAATACATCGCATTCCGGCTGAGATAACGCGTTTTGCGAATTAATTTTTAAAAACGCGGAATAATTATTTTTATGAATATTAGACGTTAAAAATTTATAAAACGCCAGACTGTCGGGAACAAATTTAGAATCGCCGAAATTCAAAATTATTTTCTCAAAATAAAGTTTAGCCGCTTCAAATTTGCCCGAATAAAGATTTGATAATCCCGCGTAATATGAAAGTTCGGCGTTATCCGCGTTGATTTTTTTCAACGATTCCACGGCTGAATCGAACATTCCGGAATGGAAATAATATTTGAAATAATAAACGCTGCCGCCGCCGTTTTCAGGAATCAAACACGCGATTTTATGAAAATAATCGTTTGGAAACGCCGAAAGCGAAGAAGCGAGAAGATTTACTATTTCGCTGTCATAATTAATTATGTCGAGATTATCCGCGAGTAAAAATAGAAAAAATTGGTTATCTGAAACGTTGAATCTAAACATATTGGTTTTATAGGGAGCCGATTCCGCAAACTTTTCATTATTGCGTATTATCCCGAATAAAAGTTTTACTGACAAACTTTTCTGTTCGGCTTCTGTAAGTTTGATTATTATATCTTCTATTATCCGCGGGTCGTATTTTACGCTTTTAAAATATTCAAAATACATCTTTTCGGCGGAATCCATATTTCCCGAATGAAAATAGGCGTCCGCTATAACCGGCATAAAATGCGGGATTTCAGAAAAACGTTTTAATTCGTTTTGATTTAATGATTTTAAAAACTCCGAAAACAATTTTTTTGAATATAGCATTGTCTTGAAATTTTCAAAATAATACGAATAGTTCGGATTGGTTATCAAATAATTTTTATATTCGATTATCGCGCTGTCGTATCTGTCTTGAGCTTCATAAATATTTATCAGTATCGGCAAAAAAACGGCGGCGTTATTAAATTTAATTTTAGCTTTATTATACAGACCAACGGCTCTGTCAAGCATTCCGTTCTGCAAAAGAATATTTGTCAGCTCTTGAAATCCGGAAAAATCCGAAACTAAATTTTCAAAAATATAATCAATCAATTTTTCATATTCCGAATTTCTATTTTTCGATATAAGCATGGAAAGTTTTTTTACTGCGAGGTTTGAATTCAACGAACCCTTTAAACGCTCGTAAATTTTCATATATTTTTCAGATTCTTCAAAACGATTGTTAGAAAAAGAAATGCCTGCGCAAAATTCAGATAACTCCGCTTTTTCGGCATTGCCCGCAGTCAGATTAAATAGTTCTTCCGCCGCGGCAAGAGCCGAATCATATCCGCCGTTGGCGTATATGATTTGAAGATTTTTTAATTTCAAGTCGGTCTGATTAGGAGCTGAAAACAAAGCGTCCGAAAAAATTAAAATCCACAAAAAGATTATTCGCGGATATAACAATTTTTTTTTAATCATTCAAGAGATGTCCCAGTTTGATTTTTTTCGCGCGCAAATATTTTTCATTGTTTTTATTAGGCGTAATAATAATTGGCAAACGCCGCGTTATCTTTAAACCGTATCCTTCAAGACCGATTATTTTCTTCGGGTTATTGGTCATAAGTTTTATTTTTCTGACTCCCAAATCGTAAAGTATTTGCGCGCCTATTCCGTAATCGCGCAAATCAGCCGGAAATCCAAGAGCTTCATTAGCTTCAACCGTATCAAGTCCTCTTTCCTGAAGATGATACGCTTTAATTTTATTTTCAAGACCTATGCCTCTGCCTTCCTGCCGCATATATAAAAGAATTCCCGATTTTTCCTTGCCTATATAATTTAAAGCAGCATGAAGCTGGTTGTTACAATCGCATCTTAACGAAAAAAAAGTGTCTCCGGTCAGACATTCGCTATGCACTCTCACCAATACGGAACTTTTAGTGGAAATTCTGCCTTTAACAAGAGCTATATGCTCTTTTTTATCTATATCGGAAATATATATGATTATTTTAAAATCCCCGAATTTTGTAGGAAGATTGGCTTCCGCGGATTTATGAACGAGAATCTCGTTTTTTCTTCTGAATTCAATAATATCGCCGATAGTTCCTATTTTGATTTTATGTTTAGCGGAAAATTTTTTCAAATCATTCAGACGCGCCATTGTTCCATCGTCGTTCATAATTTCGCAAATTACCGCGGCGTTTTTCAAACCTGATAATTTCATAAGGTCAACCGAACCTTCGGTTTGTCCGGTTCTGACAAGAACTCCGCCTTCCGCGGCGCGCAGCGGAAAAATATGTCCGGGAGCTACGATATCCCCGTCTTTATACGCGTCGTTTATCGCGGTTAATACAGTAGTGGCTCTATCGCGAGCAGAAATACCGGTTGTAACATTTTGTTTAGCTTCAATCGACACCGTGAAAGCGGTTCCGAATTTAGATTGATTATTAGACGTCATCAACGGAAGTTTTAATTTTTCCACATAATTGGAATCTAGCGCAAGACAAACTAATCCGCGTCCGTATTTAGCCATAAAATTAATTATTTCGGGGGTGATTTTTTCCGCCGCGCAAACAAGATCTCCTTCGTTTTCCCGATTCTCTGCGTCCATTAGAATAATCATTTTCCCTTTTTTCAAATCTTTTATCAATTCAGGAATGCCCGAAATCACTGATTTTTTTGATAATATGTTTTTTTTGCGTTTAATATTTTCCATAACCTTTCTTTTCCGATACATAAAATTCATAAAGATATTTACCCAATATATCAAACTCGACGTTCGCTTTGTCTCCGGTTTTTTTTTTAATAAGAGACGTATTCGCTTGCGTGAATTTTACAAGACTAACCTTGAACGCGTTTTTTTTTTTTTCCGCAACGGTCAAACTTATCCCGTCTATAGCGACCGAACCCCGCGGAGCGATATATTTATTGTATTCGGGCGGGATATTAAATTCAATTATTACAGAACCGTTGACAACGGATTTAGAAATAATTTTTAAAACGCAATCAATATGCCCTGTTACATAATGACCGTCAAGTCTGCCGTTCGCTAATACTGCGCGTTCAAGATTAACCGTCTCATTTATTTTCAAATCGATAAGCGCCGTCTTTTTAATCGTTTCAGTCATAATATCAAATTTCATCAAACCGCCGATAGTTTCAGTCGCGGTAAGACAAACTCCGTTAACTGAAACCGAATCGCCGTTTTTTACGGCTCCAGAAATTTTTTCGTTTTTTATTATTAATTCGATTTTGCCGGATTTATTTATAAGTTTCGCAACTAAACCGGTTTCTTCAATAATACCAGTAAACATAAAATATTTAACCCTAAATTCTCTAAAAAAATATTTACAAACAGCGGAAATGATTATATAATAAAATTTAATTATGTCAAATTACTTTATTTTACGCCGCTCAATTCTATATTTAACCGAAATTTTATCGGCTAATCAAAAACGAGGTGACTGGTTATGGAACAGGACAATGATAATAGACCAATCGGAGATATAAACATATCAAACGAAGTGGTTGCCAACATAGTGGGAATGGCTACGATTGAAATCGACGGGGTTATAGCGTTAAGCGGAAGCGTAAAAGACGGTCTGGTGGAATTTCTCGGAAATAAAAAAGAAACTTATAAAGGCATCGAGGTCGATATAAACGAAGGAAAAGTAAAAATCGACGTTTCCGTTATTATAGAATTCGGAATGAAAATTCCGGATATTTCATGGCGTATTCAGCAGAATATTAAACGCAGAGTAGAAGAAATGACCGGTCTATCCGTAGCCGCGGTTAACGTATTAGTTAGAGGAGTGGAAATCCGTAAAGATTTGAATAATTCGGCTAATGAAACCTCAAAATAAATTTTTTGTTTTTATAAAATTCATATTATTCATTTTATTGATTATATATTGCTTTTCAACCGTTTCGGAAGCGGACAATCCGGCGCTGGCTTTTATCGCTTTAATATCAATAATTGTGTTAATGATAGAATTTCTGATTACTTCGGTTAAAACAAAATCAAAACGCAAATTTATTATGAATACTGAATTCGGTCAAGTCAACATTTATGAAAATGTAATTGAAAATATAATTTCCGTAATTCTAAGAAAATATAAAATAATCAAACACTACAGTTGCACCGTTTATAATAAAAACGATATTCTCAGCATAAACTTAAGCGTAGAAACCACTATGAACAAAAACGATATTCTCCCCGTCATTTTGGAAACTTTAAAAAATAATATCAAAGACAGCATTGACGAAACCATAGGCGTTGTAAAAACTGAAAACATTGAAATAACGATTGAAAAAATAAAAAGGCTGAGAGATATGAATTCAAAACTTTAGCGTCTTACAATTCGTTATTTTTCAGATATGTTTTGTAAACGGTAAATAAAATACTCTAATCAATTATTAAAAAAGTATTTTAATGATTAAACAATTTGGATTTATAAAAGTAATTTGAAATTTTTAAGAGACTATTATAAATTGATTGCGCATTATTCGCGTAGATTCGCGTTGATTAGCGGGAGAAATTTTTCCCCGCGAATCGCCGCTAATAAAAAAATATTACAGAAAGAGTATTTATAATATAAAATAGTTTTTACGGAGCGTTTGAAAATAATTAGACATATGGAATTTATTGCGATTCGGCATTGAAAACAGATTCGTTATATTCGTTCGCGGTTAAATTTTATCGCAAAGTTTTTGGAGAGTGAAAAAAATGATTATTGTTACAGGAGGAGCCGGATTTATCGGAAGCGCGATAATCTGGAAATTGAATCAACTCGGCGAAACAAATATTTTAGCGGTCGATAGTCTTGGAACTTCAAACAAATGGAAAAACCTTAGAAACCTTAAATTTTCCGATTATATGGAAAAAGATAAATTCATAGAAAAAATTGTTAATGACGAATTTCATGAAAACGACGTTGACTGTATTATTCACATGGGCGCGTGTTCCTCCACTACTGAAACGGACTGCCGGTATCTTGTCGTAAATAATTATGAATACACCAAAAATTTAGCCGATTTCGCGGTTTCTAATCAAATACGATTCATTTACGCAAGCAGCGCCGCGACATACGGCGCTGGCGAATTCGGTTATAAAGACGACGAAAATAATTTAGACAAACTTCAACCTCTTAATATGTATGGTTATTCAAAACAAATGTTCGATTTATACGCCAAACGCAAAGGAATGCTTGACAAAATCGTCGGATTAAAATTTTTTAACGTTTTCGGTCCTAACGAATATCATAAAGGCGATATGCGGAGCATAGTTCATAAAGCGTATTATCAAATTCTCGAAAAAGGTTCCGTGAACCTTTTTAAATCGTATAACTCAAAATATAAAGACGGCGAACAAAAACGAGATTTCATATATATAAAAGAAGCGGTGGAAAAAGTGATTTTTTTCATCGAACATTACAATGCAAACGGAATCTTTAATATCGGTTCCGGAAAAGCGGCGACCTGGATTGAATTTGTTTCTCCAATATTCAAATCTTTAAAAAAAGAGATAAAAATTAATTTCATAGAAATGCCCGATTATTTAAAACCCAAATATCAATATTTTACTGAAGCTGATATGACCAAGTTCAATTCTCTGGCAAAACCGGATTGCGTTAAATCCGTTATTGAAACAGCGGTTTTGGATTACGTGTCAAATTATCTTGTTCCTGAAAAATACTTATAATTCAAAGCATATAAAAATGAAGCTATACATTTTATACGGAATTTTATCCGCGGTACTTATTTTTTCATTTTCTCAAGATAAAAAAAAATCGCTGCTCGCATTAAAAATCGCTTTAAAATATTTTACGGATTTTATTCCCGTGTTTATAGAGATTATAATTTATGTTTCAGTTATTATGTATTTTCTGCCGGACAAAATTATTCTTGAATATTTTGACAGTCCGAACATATTCAGAAATATGCTTATTGGCGGGATACTCGGCTCTTTGATTTTTGCTCCGGCTTTCATTATTTTTCCATTATCTTCGATTCTAATTCAAAAAGGCGTAAATTATTCGGTAATATCTATATTTACTACAACGCTTATGCTTGTCGGAATATTAACATATCCAATGGAAAAAAAATATTTCGGTATGAAATTCACTATTATAAGAAATATTACATCTCTAATAATCGCCGTAATAATTTCTTTGGTTACCGGTTTTTTTTACGGAGAGTTTTTTTAACCTGAAAACTGCATTAGAATTTTGAAAAAGCGCTGGAAGTAAGGAAAA
>DAINAU010000132.1:0-11821 GCA_036733285.1 bacterium | reverse complement strand
CAGCTATATGCTCCCAAGTGATATAGTTTAATTGAACAAGCATTTCCTCCAAACTGATTTTTACCGGCGCGGCTTCTTTTTCTAATCCCTGTGAAATTTCAGAAATTTGTTTCGCGTTCAGTTCTTCTATTTTCGCAGTTGCCGCGTCTATCTGTTCTTGAGTTATTACTTCGTAACTTAATAATACGTTTATTATTTCTGCGGTTTGATCCATTGAAAGATATAATCCTTTATTAAAGCTTATATTTGTAATTAATCTATTTTAACTAAACTAAAAAAAATTGCAAGTCATTTTTTTAATTATTGATAATTTTGAAGATTATGTCCGCAAAATTTCGTCCAGCACATATTTCTTTGCTGTTGTGAAACGCAGTTTAAATCTATTTTAGAATCAATTCCAGACCAAATAGCTCCGCAATATAATTCAGTCCAGAAATGAGCTAATTTTTCAGGCGACAAATATCCCCATTTACGCATATTTTTGTATCTTAAATAAATCATTTGCGCTATGTCTTTTGGATGCCATCCTTTTTTATCAAGTATGCGGATTATTCCTTGAAGATAAAAAGGTTTCAAAAGATTATCGTTTGGCGTTTCAATCGCGCACGAATAACACGGCGGCAATTCCCTGCTAACCGCCTCGAAATTAAAATTAGGATTAGTATCGGTAGTATAATATTTTTCATCAAAAACTTTATGGAATTTATACAACTGCGAATTCTTATAGTCCGCTATTACTTTTTTCCATGGTTCGATATTTCTCGGAAGTCTTGTGTCGGCGCAATTCGCGTATTCAACCGTATAATCAAAATGCTTGTTATCTTTTCTTCTGCGGATGTTCATTAAATCGTTCAGTTTTGGAGTGAAATGCATATTAGGCCAGTGACGCGGAATACACGCGCTTATAGGCACGTTGTTAGCCAGCCATTCTCCGACTTTCCATCTTAACACCTTATGTTTCTGATAAGTTGAAAAAGGTATTCTGATGCTGCGCGCGTATATCGGGTCTGAATATAACGTTACGTCAAGCGATACGGCTTCCTGACCCTCGCCGTATATCCCTTTCCCTGATGCGCCGATTGGTATGTCGGAATAAATTACCGGAATTATTTTATCGCCGGATTCTCTTCTTCTATCGCATTCCTTTATTATTTTTTGCGTTAAAAACTGAATGAGCCGGCAGGCGCCGCTGAACGCTTTTCCTATATTCAAAGGAACTTCTCCGCCGATTTTGTATTTTCTGAATTCGTATTTTCTTATCGTGGTGTGCTCTAACGCTCCAAGTTCTTCAATTAAATGATGTTCGTATTCATAAGGCCAAATGCAGGTAAAATGATACCCCTGTCCGGTCATTGTAATCAATACCTCAAGTCCGTATTCGTCAAATACTTTTTTTATTATTTGATAAACCGGTTCGATTTTATAAAACGTTTTATAAGGATTGGCATGAACCTCTCCCGGAAAAGACAAATTGAAATATTCAATATCGAGGGCAAGCATCGTTCCGTCGTCGCGCCATAAAGAGCAGAATATATCGAGTCCTTTTTGTTTTGTCATTTCAAAAATCTGTTCAAATACCGAGCTCGACCAGTAAGCTTTTTCATTTCCTTTCCAAACTTCAGATTCTCCAAATCCAATACTGTATCTTGACCCGAATACCCGCTGCCCGTTTCTGTGACCCTTGTAAAAATCAAGTATTTTCTCCATAATTATAGGCTGGTTGTAATATTCAACGTTGTTTTTTATACGAACTGTCATATATTATCATCTCCAATCGTCAATTTGTTTTAAGACTTGTTAAACCCGAAAACTGCATAACATAAGGATTTATAGAAGTTTTAACAAGCATACAACTATGTTTTTAAAAACTTCGCTTAACGTTTAATGCGCTATCCGAGTTAAATCTTTTCAAAAATTATATTATTATAAAAAAAAAATTAAACAATTATTTATCAAAAAACAATTTGATTTATACCCGCATAAATTGTATAATCTAATTGTTTCGACAAAATAAAGTTCATACAAATTATCAGATATAAAAAAAACCTCGTTTTTTTGCGGGTTTTACAAGATGATTTTGAAATCGGAGAAAAAATATTAGCGCGTCAAAAAAAAATAAAATTAAATATTTGTGCAACGGTTGCGGTTACGAAACAAATAAATGGCTTGGAAAATGCCCATCCTGCGGAATCTACAATTCGCTTGTTGAAATTGTAGACGAAGCCGGCTCCTTAAAAGACATAAATTTTTTAGAACCGGCGCAGCCGGTTAAACTTACCGATATTAATTCGTTAAGTTTGAGCCGGACAAAAACAGGAGTCGACGAATTCGATAATCTTATAGGCGGCGGACTTGTAGGTTCTTCTCTGATTTTAATCGGAGGAAGTCCCGGAATAGGAAAATCCACTCTTATGCTCCAGTTGCTCGGCAAACTTTCTGGCAAAAGTCTTTATATCGCGGGCGAAGAATCTCCCGAACAAATCAAACTCAGAGCCGACAGAATAAAAATTCAAAATGAAAATATAAATCTGGTTCAGGAAATTGAAATTAATAAAATCATTGAAATATGCAAAAAATACAAACCCGATTATTTGATTATAGATTCAATACAGACAGTTTATAATTCCGAAATAAATTCCGCGCCGGGAAGCATTATACAGGTTCGCGAATCCACTCTTAAAATAATGGAATATTCAAAGAAAAACAACGCAATCTCTTTTATTATAGGTCATATCACGAAAACCGGAGATTTCGCAGGTCCAAGAGTTCTCGAACATATGGTTGACGCCGTTCTATATTTTGAAGGCGATAAATCTACGGATTTCAGAATTCTCAGAAGCGTAAAAAACAGATTCGGTTCTACAAACGATATCGCGGTTTTTGAAATGACGGAAAACGGTTTATCCGGCATTTCCAATTACGCTAATTTGTTTTTTTTCAACAGAAAAGAAAAAGCTGCGGGCGTTGCGAACAGCGTTATAATCGAAGGCAGCCGCCCCATACTTATTGAAATACAAGCTCTGGTTTCGCCTGCAATATACGGCAATTCAAGAAGAATAACGCGCGGATTTAATCCTAACAGGTTATCCGTCATCATAGCTATAATCGAAAAACACTGTTCGATTCCGCTAATAGACAAAGACGTTTTTGTAAATATCACCGGCGGACTTGAAATCGATGAACCTGCCGCCGATTTGGCTGTCGCCGTTTCCATTATTTCTTCCGCTAAAAACAGACCGCTTGATTTTAAAAGCGTTTTTATCGGCGAGCTCGGACTCACCGGCGAAGCCAGATCTGTTTCGCGCGTATCCGAAAGATTTAAAGAATGTAAAAAAAACGGGATTAATATTTGCATATTGTCAGAAACTAACGCGGCGGAAAACAGAAGCGAAACAAACGATTCTTTTAAAATTTTTTCAATATCCAATATAAAAGATATTTTAAAATATTTTTAAGTTTGCCTTTCCATTTTATTTTTTCTTCTCAATCAGGCGAAAATTTATAAATGAAAACTATTAAAAACAAAGATATTAAACTGAATTTCAAACCAAACCTAAACAACTTATCTTTATATTCGAAAACAAGATTATTTTCGCCTTTAAAAACATCAAAACTCATCAGCATATTATCGTATTCGCTTAATGGTTGCAAATTTCCATTATTACAAAGAATCCAATTAGTCGAATAATTATGTCTGAACAAAACTTTCGCGTCAATACTGGATTTTATACGAATATTTATTTTATCGGAATTTACTAGTTTTATGTCGTAATCCAAAGGATAATTCATGTTTAAATTATAATCTATAAATGATAAAGGAGGTTTTGAATTATTATTTTTTTCAACAATATATTTTTTATTGTTCAAAATAAATTCTCCTGCTGTCGTTATATTAGACTCAGAAACATTTTTATCATTCAGGTTATATGAAACAGGATAAATATCATCCTTCGCAGTATATTTAAAATATGTCGCCGATTTGCGGGTGTTTTCTATATGACCTCCGCCAATCATAAAAACATTTGCCGGCATAGCTCTGAAACCGCTGTAGACTAAATTTCCTCCGCCTTTTTCAACATTAATATATTCAAAAGGTTTAATGAAATTATGCTTTGTTAATTCTTTGATTTCAGAAATATAAGAGTCAAAATCTTTTTTTAAAATAACATGCGGAGGTCTAACAGCAAAAAAAATCAAAACGCTAATTATTGAAAAAAAAATTAATATATTTTTTTTGCCTGATATATTAAATTTAATTATTCCTATAAAAAAAATAAGTAAACATATTGCCGTAAAAAAAAAATTTATCCCTAAACTTTCAATATAATTCATCAATCTCAAATAATCCGAATTAAGATAATCATTTAAAGTCGAATATTTTATCATATATGACGTCGCAGCCAAAAATAATCCGGCCAAAACAAATAAAATCGGAACAAAAAATATTGTTTTTAAATTTAAGACTACTTTCTTTTCAATTAAACAATCAAAGGCTATTCCAGATGCGATCGATCCTGCAAATATAATTAAGATAAACGCTCTTTCAAAATATTTAAACAGATTAAGCATTGGAAGATATTTTAAAAATGATGCTGGGAAAATCAGATTATAAAAAGAAAGAATAAACCCGATAATAATTATTAAAGCTAATTCTTTTTTTATAAGTTTGTTTTTAAAAAAATATATTATCATTAACGTAAGCGCGGCGGGTTTAATAAATTCAAGCGAAAAATATCCGTTGCTTATAATATAATATTTTTTTAACGGAAGCCAAACATTAATTAATGAGCCCGCTCCGGTTCCCAACCCAGTAAATCTGTAAAAAAATATATTAAACAAATTAAGCAACTTAAATCCAAGATTATTTGAGTTTGTAAAATCAACTGTTTGCCTCTGCGAATTTCTGACTAAATCATAAAATGAAAACAATAATGGAGCCGTCGCCGCGGTAAAAACAAAAAAAATTAAAATCAAATTTCCAAAAAGTTTTAATTTATTAATTTTTAAAATGTCTTTTATTCTGCATAAAAAAATTATTGAGGAAATTAAAAAAGTATAAAACAAATATTGAGGATGTCCGGCAAGAAACTGCAATCCGGATATTATTCCAATTGCAATAGATAATTTTACGCGGCAGTTATCAATCCATTTATATACCAACAAAATTATTAAAGGCATATATGAAATTGTCGCTATAATATCCTTTAATCCGAGTTGCGCCAGATAGTATTCGGAAGTTACAAATAAAAGCATAGCCAGACCGGCTGCCGCATCAGAAATTCGGAAATATTTCATAAGCGAAAAAAAAGACGCTGATAATATAATTATATGCAACAAATGAAAAAAGAAAAATTCCGGAAATATATCTAATTTTATAAACAAATAATTTAAAGGATAGAATATTTGCGATGTTGGAAAATTTGAAAATCCGTGTCCGCCGTTAGTGTAAGGATTCCATTCAGGAATATTCCCCAGAGAAATTTGATTTTTCAAAAAAAGTTTGAATGGTATAAAAATATCGGCGGAATCGCCTTCCCAAAACAATCCATCATAAAAAACAAATTGAATTGAAAACAACAATAACACTATAAACAAGAAAAGAAATCTAATTTTATATTTCAGAAATAACGATATTGTTTTTACCATATATCAAACAAAGAAAAAAAACGATATTATAGTTATACACAAAAAACTGCCGATTGCATTTACGGCAGGAATATTTTTTGAAGCGCTTTGAAACCTTTATAAATTATAGTGTCTTAGCGTTTTTTTAATCTTCATCTTTAAAAAAAGTCCAAATCACTTTATCACCGCAAATTTGCCGGTCTTGACGCCGGCAGAAGATTTTACAACAAAAAAATATATTCCGCTCGCAATATCGCGCCCGTCGTTATTTTTCACATTCCAGCGAAATGGAGTTTCATTAACTGTTTGCGAAAAAACTTTTTTTCCTGCAACCGTATAAATTTCAATATTGGAATTTGCAGGCAGGTTTCCGAATAAAATTCCTGAAGTCGGAGTGCCGTTCAATGCGTCGTTATCATTTGGAATATAAGGATTCGGATAAACGATTATATTTTCCGAAGTATTGGCAAACGCAGGCGCAGCCGTAAAAAATAATCCGTAAACCGAAAAATGATTTAAGGAAACATTTATAAACACTGTTTCTCCGTTTGAGGTTATGTCGGTAATTCCCGCTAAAATCCATTTATTAGAATTTTCATCGAAAGTCATAATGCGCAATCTTTGAATTTCTTCAGCCGTAAAATCTGATTTTTTTAAAGAGTAAGTCAAAACAGGTTTAACGCTGTAAAATGAAGAATCCGAACTTATGATATTTCCTTGCGTATCAGTCAAAATCAAATCGATTATAGTATTGGAAAATCTATCGAAACCGTTTAATAATTCTGTCCCTTTATTATATTGATTTTTATCCATTTTGGAAATAGTCAAAACAGAATTTAATTTATCCGGTTTTAATTTCAAAGAAATTCCGCCCGAATAAACAGTTGAAGAGTCTCCAATATTAAAATTAATATTCACAGGTTCCGTATTGCTTAATGTTATTGCCGCGGCAGGCGAAACATCGGTTAATTTTTCTGATAAAACTATTAAAGTCTCGGACGAATTTAAAACATAGATCGTATCGGCAATAGCAAACATTTTTTCCGACGACCATTCTGATTTCATCAATCCGCCGTCAACCGCCTGAACCGACCAGTAATAAACTCCGTTCGTCAATCTGTTTTCAGCATTATTTTTCAATGTCCATTCATTATGGTTTTGAACATTCCCTTTCAGCGTCAAATCAAATAAATTATTGGTATTCGTAATAACGCTCATTATTTCGCAGCCGCCGGATTTTCTGCCAATGCGTAAATTGTAATTCAACGCAATTGAAGGCGTAGTATCGGAATTCACTTTATTCCACTTAAAAGTAACGCTGTCAGCGGCAATAAATACATTGCCTGCGGGTTCGACAATAACCGGCGCCGAAGGTCTTATATTTTTTACAGGCGATTGATTAAGAAAAACAAAACACTTCTGGTCGCCTGATGAGTTTCTGCCGGTAATAAATAAATCCAACGAATTATCTTTATCCCAGTCTGTCCAGAAAATTTTTGAATAATTTAATCCCGCGTTTGCGCCAAGCGGTTCGCAATCCAAAATAAATTTTCCATTATAATTTTTGTAAAATATCAAACGTTCGGAATTTCCGTCGCCGCCCGAAACAGCCAAATCAACAAATCCGTCGTTGTCATAATCGGCGAATTTAATAGACCCGCGATATAATCCTTTATTAACGCCAAGCGGTTCGTCTTTTAAAGTGAAATTTCCATTTTGATTTTCGAATATTACAAAACGGTAATTTGATCCGTCATAACCGATAACCGCAAAATCAATATCGCCATCGTTGTCAATATCAGCGGATGAAATGCAGGATTTGCTAATTCCTTTATTGAATCCGAAAGGTTCTGAAATTTTTGTAAATACATTACTTTCGTTTCTAAATATAATTAATCGGTTATTGAATGAATCATTTCCGCTAACAATTAAATCCAATTCGCCGTCGTTATCAATATCAATCCATTCGTTTGCCGAATCATCAAGCCCTATATTGGTAGTCATAGGTTCTGAATACTTTTTTAAAACGCCGTTTTCATTCTTAAAAATTATACACATATAATTCGATGAACCATAACCCGTTACAGCCAAATCCAAATCGCCGTCGTTGTCAAAATCCGCGGATTTGACAAAACTACTTGAAACTCCGATGTTTTCGCCTAACAAAGTATAATCCTTAACAAACTTATTATTGTCATTTTTATAAGCGATTAATCTGTTTTCAAAATCATAGCCGCTCGCTATCAAATCCGGTTTGCCGTCGTTATTATAATCGGCAAATTCAAAACTGCCGAAATAATCCAATCCGTTAAATCTGCCCATCGGCTCGGCTATTTGATAATATCTGTTATTTCTATTTTCATAAATTATAAAACGCGGAGTCGACCCGTCATTTCCAGCCATAACCGCGTCCAAATCGCCGTCGCCGTCAAAATCGTAAAGTTCAAATCCAGTCCGGTTCAATTCGATAAAATCAACGCTTAAATCAATTGTGTCTGCGCTTGTAAAACATAATGCCGGACGCGCTTGAATCCGCGCGTTAATTATATTTGAAAATTCGGATTCGTTATTAAATATCATATTTTTTCTTGATGTCGAATCATACGCCGTAATCCTGTAATAATAAATTGCGTTTTCAGCAATTGCCGTATCGGTAAAAGTTTCGGAGTTTCTGTTTGATACTACGGCAATCAAACAATTATTCCAGTTCTGAACATTTCCGGTTTCTGAACGGTAAATTTTATAACCCGCCAAATCAGTGTCGGTATTTTCTAAAGAGCCGCCAAACTCGGATAAAACAGGTTTTGACCACGCTAAAACAACGCGGTTGAAAATGCTTGTATCCGCGGAAATTAAAACCGGCGCGGCCGGCGCAGTCGTGTCGGCGCCCGAAGGCAAAACAATTTTAAATGTATCTTCCGCTGTCCATACGGATTTCATCATACCGTTATCCAATGTCTGAACGCTCCAGTAATAAATTCCCTCTTCAAGTTTTTCAGAATTTAAAATATACGATGCGTTAAATTGAACATTCCCGTATAATACTGACGAACCAATATGATTCGAATTACTGTCGGCGGAAATTATTTCGCTGCCTCCCTGTGTTTTTCCAATTCTTATATTATACGATAATGAAGATTGCGGAGTAATCGAATCAGTTCCTTTTGTCCATTTGAAAACAATGGAATCGCCCTGTTCTATTTCAACAGATTTTGGTTCAAGAGCCGAAGGCGGCGTAGGTCTGGTATTCTGAATCTGAAAATTATTTTTGAAAACAGACGAAATCAAATAACTATATCTGCCGGTAGCGAACAAATCAAGCGAACCGTTATTATCCGCATCGGCAAAATTACAAGAACCGAGAAATATTCCCTGATTAGTTCCAAGCGGTTCGAATTTTTTTACAAAACTGTCCGCGCCAATATTTTCGTAAATCGCAAAATATTTTAAACCTGCGGATGATTCGCCTTGAGCCGCAATATCCAGAAGCCCGTCGCCGTTATAATCGCCGAATTTAATGGCGTTGTCATAAAACCCTTTGTTTTCGCCGAGCGGTTCGAGTATTTTCTGAAATGTTCCATTATTATTTTTAAATATTACAAACCGTTCGCATTCTTCTCCAAATCCTGCGGCTGCCAAATCCAAATCTCCGTCGTTATCATAATCGCCGAAATCGATTGAACAATAATCCAATCCTTTATTTATTCCCAGCGGTTCCTGATCAAACGAAAAAACGCCGTTGTTATTTTTCAGCAAAACCAGTCTTGAATGCGCTCCGTCATAACCGGCGCAGCACAAATCCTTAAATCCGTCGTTGTTATAATCGCCCGCTATGATTCTTGAATAATCGGTTAATCCGAAATTATGCCCAGCCGGCTCCGTATATCTTGCAAATATTTTTTTATCATTCCAGAAAATTATAAATCTGTTATTTGAACCGTCGTTTCCGGTAACTGCAAAATCAACATCGCCGTCGTTATCAAAATCAGCTGCGGCAATATATCCGTTTTGCAAACCTTTATTGGCTCCCATAGGTTCTGAAAGTTTCACAAATTCGCCGTTTCGATTTTCAAAAACCAAAAGCCGGTTATATTGTCCGCCATTGCCCAAAGCAATCAAATCAAGCGCGCCGTCGTTATTTATATCTGCGAATTTTACGCTTCCGCGCATTACTCCTTTTAAACTGCCGAGCGGCTCTGAAACAAGAACGAATGTATCGCCGGTATTTTTATAAATTTTCAAAATCGTATTAGTATAATCATATCCGCATACTGTAATATCAATTAATCCGTCGTTATTAAAATCGCCCAAATCCATATCGCTTCTATATAAACCCGCGAGTTCCGGCAAATTGATTTTATTATTTACAGTATAAGGTTTTATTAAAGTTTTCAGCGTAAAAACCGGCGAATAGCCGGATTCAATATAATATGAAACGCCATTGACGATTTTATTCGTATATGCTTTTACCCTGAAAAAATTCGGAATATTTTCAGACAATAAATTATCAATATATTCCGTATCGTCAATAGAAAATTTCTCGGCTATACATTTTTCTTCCCATTTATTTTCAGCCGGATTATCGCTGCGGTAAATTTTATATCCAGACGCTCCGTCGTATTGTATCAAATCGCCATTCGTGTTTGCAAGAGGTTTTGTCCAATATATTTTTGCAATATCATACTGCGATGTGTCGGCAAATGTTATAACCGGCGTTTGCAGCGGAAATGTGTCGCGGTTTAATTTATCATTAGCCGTCAAATATAAAACAATAGATGAATCGTTGATTGTTTTTACCTGAACCTGCGGACTTTTAAATATCGTGTCGGCAGATTGAAAAATCGAATAATCGTTGAAAAATTCAAGTTCAAAACCATGAATAACCCCTGTATTAGAAGTCAAATCTTTATCATAAATCTGAAGAAAAACAGTATTGTTTGAAATATCGTTTTTAAATTCCGTAATATCAACAAGAAATTTATAATTATCAAAAGACATATCTCCCAAATATAGATAATCCGTTAATTTTTTTGTAATTATAGAATTTTCGGGATTGCCCAACCCGATTGTGATATCGCATTCTATACGAGAATTATGAGTAATCGAAAAGCCCGCAAGTATTTCGGGTTTATATGCGGTTTTATCAATAAAATATTGAATAAACGGAACGGTTTTCCGCAATGCGTTATATGAAATCCAATAACACCCGTCGCTGTTGCGGTCGCCTGTCCAGCCTACTCCCCAACTATTAACGATTTTAAACGCGCCGTATCGAGTATCTCCTTCTTCTAAATACGGCCCAAAATTATCGTCGTATCCTACGATTGTATTCGCGTGATTATAATCCAGCGGAAAATTATAATTATCAAGCGTCCATAATTCGCTATCGGCAGTCAATGATTCATAATTATAAGCGTCAATAGCTATAGCGGCGATTATATTTGAATTCAATAATGTTTTAAGATTAACAAAATTGGTATCGGTTTGAGAATCTATTATAAAATAATCTGTTTCATTTCTATAAAGAGCTGCTTCGCGCCACGCTGTCTCAACCGGCAGCGAAGTATGGTCGTAATCCTTATAAGGCATTGTTTTAAAAGTCGCTGCGCCGATTCCATACATCAATCGTATCGGATACCAGAACATACTTCCAACATCGTTATTTTTATTAACCAGATGATAAAGAAAATCAGGGCTGAATATCTTGTCCGCATAATCGTCGGGGAAACTTCCTTGATAAACGCCGGACGGCAGCGCGTTTTTCAGATTCCAGTTATGCTCTTTCGCTTCCTGAAATGTTTTGCAATAATAAGCGATTGACCAGCTTGAACAGGAACCTTCCGAACCTTGGTCGCCAATCGGAGGAAACCATATTTCCTGAGTATTATCGTAAGCCGCGGGAAGCGGCGCTGAATATTTCGGCGAGTATTTCACCGAAGTAATTCCTTTAATTTTATATTTTATTGAATTCCATTCTTCTTCTGTCGGCGGTCTCAAACCTGTGCCGCGTCCGTTAATAATTTTATTATAATTTTTTGAAGTAACGTAAACGCCAAATGTTTTTTTCAGCCGCTCAAAATCGTCCTGACTTACCGGCGAATATGATATCGCCGTTTTTTTTGAATCTGCCAAAATGACATTTTCCGTCCGCCCCGATAAAACCAGCCCCGGCAAAATTAAAAATAATATCAAACAT
>DAINAU010000131.1:0-11928 GCA_036733285.1 bacterium | reverse complement strand
GAAATATAATCATTCCGGCTCTAACAATAATAAAAAATTAGCTTTGACAACGTCTTATAAACCTAATATTTTGTTAATAATTGTTGACGCGTATCCAAGAGCGGATGCGCTGAAAACTATTTATAATTTTGACAATTCAGATTTCATTCAATATCTTGAATTAAAGGGTTTTTATTGCGCATCTCAGTCTATGAGCAATTATCAAATGACATATTTAAGTCTCCAGAGTCTTTTTGGAATGAAATTGATAGATAATTGGAATGACATATTAAATCAAGAATTATTGAACGAAGAAATGACTTATAAATTTATTAATAATTCTTATTTCATCAAGTTTATAAAATCGCTTAATTACAAATACATATCTTTTTCTCCTAATATGGGAGACAGAGATATTAATAAAGCTGATTATAAAATCAATTCTAATATAAATTATTCGTTAAATGCTTTTGAAAGCGTTCTTGTTGATTATTCGCCGCTCGCTTTTTTTCTGAACGAAGACAACCATTTTAAGATTAGAAGAAACAAATTGTTAAACCAGTTTTCGTTTCTTGCCGGCGAAAAAATGAAATCCTTGCCCGAACCTTATTTTTTATACGCTCACATTATGGCTCCGCATCCGCCTTTCGTATTAAATGAAAACGGCGATTTCATAAAAGGAAAAGATAAATGGAAGGACAGAGGAGATTTTGATTTGAGAGAGGGAATTTTAAGTATTGCCGAATATAAGAAATATTATATCGATTCAATAAAATTTGCGAACAAAAAAATAAAGCGAATTGTTGAAAATTTAATGAGTTTAAAATCTAAGCCGGTAATAATTATAATGAGCGATCACGGAAGCAGAATGATTTTTGACGTTAATGACAGGTTTTTTGTGAAAGAAAAATTGTTCAATTTTTTATCGGTTTATACGCCTCATAAATCCGCCGGAAAAATATTTTACAAGAATGTTACGCCGGTTAACGTTTTTCCGGTTATTCTCAACGCCTATTTTAACGCAAATATTAGTTTATCTGAAGATTCCGGCTTTTTCGAGCATCCGCCGCATTTTATAGAAAATTATTCCGAATGCGGTTTGCTGGAAACGCGATAAGATTTCGTATAAATTCAATGCTTTGTTTTATTAACCCTAAGCCGAATTTCATCGGAAAAGGATAACCGTATAATTTGCTCATAATCCTTTTCCGGAAATTCGGCTTAATATAATATTCGAAAATCGTTTCACGATTTTCTCGTTTTATTTTGAAGTTGAAGATTGAAAAAAAACGCTAAGATGCTGTAATTCATATAGGTTTCAAAGCGCCTCAAAAAATATTCTTGCCAAAAATGCAAAAAAATTATTTATAAGATACTAAAAATGCCTAATGCGTTTTTAGGGTTAATAAAACAGATAAAACTCGCGCCGCGCAAATGAAATGCCGTTTTTCACGCTCGAATATTTTTATTCCAATGTTTTATTGATATTTTAAAAAGAGTGAGCCATGAAGAATTGACGTGGTGCCGCAATTGAAAAAAAGCTTGAGAAAAACTGTATATGAATTTAAAAATCATACTATCGTTCAGATAAATAAGCTTGTTTTTTATTATGTTTCGTAAATAAGGAAATTTTATATAAAAATAAGACAATCTCGAAAGATTAATAATATTTCTACCGATTTCATCTTTTCTCAAACAATCGTAAAAATTCATTACTGTATCTCCAATCATATTTTCATCGACTATAAAAGATTCGTCGTATTGGCCAATCTTAACGCCGTATTCGGTTATTTTTAATTTGGGATAAGGTTTGAAAATATTAACCGCGGGTATTGTATATTTATTTGAAATTTGAATATAAAAATCAAGGGTTTCTAATGCGTATTCAATAGTTTCGCCCGGAAGCCCGAGCATCATAGCGATTGAATGTTTTATTTTATATTTTTTAAATAATTCCGTAGCGTTAATTAAGTTTTCGTTTGTAACATTTTTGTTTAATACGTTTTTTCTGAATTCTTCATTTCCGGTTTCTAAAGCCATTCTGATTATAAAACATTTTCCCGTATCGGAAATTAATTTGCAGAACTCTTCGTCAGCTTCGCTTGCAACCGCGTTTATCGTAAATGGTAAATTTATTTTTTCTTTATATTTAATCAGAAATTCTTTCAGCCATATTTTATTGTAACCTAAGCCGGATGAACCGGAAAAGGTATTATAATAAAATCATCCGGCTTAATATCAAAGTGCAAGCAGTTTGAAAATATTGAAAAAAAAATAAAATGTGATATAATACCTTTCGAGGTGTTATCAGTGGAAACAATAATCGAAAAATACAAAAATAAAATCAAAGGCGTATTGTCTTGTTACGATAGAATAATTATAACCGGAAGTTTACTTGGATTCAATTATAGTCAAGGTATGACATCATATTTATTCGCTCAAAAAATTAGGATTTTTGATTATCCGAAATTTGCCGCCGAATTACGCGATGAAATAAGAATAAACGCTGAAAAAATCGCGCAAGATTCAGGTATTAAAATTGAATACATAAAAAAATCAAAAGTTCGAAAAGAAGCTATAATTCAAAAAAAAATAAAAGAACGCGGAAATCAGCATGGATTAGTTCATATATTATCAGTAATGGAATCTTGTCATGCATATAAACCCTGGCATGACAAAATAACAGGTAAAAATTATTTAAAACCGGACAGCGGAAAATGTTTACACTACTATTTTTATTTGATAGATGAAATACTTGGATTGTGTTATATTCGAGTGCCTACTTGGTGTCCTTTTCGATTGCAAATATATTGCAACGGACATCATATTTTATCAAAAGAACTTAATAAAAAAAAAATAGAACATAAAGTAATTGACAATGCTTTTGTAGATATTGCTGATTTTGATAAAGCTCAAAAATTAAGCGATGAATTTAAAATATCAAAATTACATCGAAGGTTAGATATATTCGCAAAACAGTTCTGCCCGATAATAAAAAGATTAAATCTTGAATATCATTGGAGTATCATGCAGGCTGAATATTCAACTGATATTATTTTTAAACAACAAGCGGATTTGAATTATTTATATGAAACAATCAGCAGGACAGCTATTCATGCGGTTAAAGCTGAAAACATTGCCACTTTTTTAGGCAAAAAATTATCTGAAAACTATCAGGATGAAATGGGAAACAATTTTAATACACGAATAGAAGGAACTCGCATAAAACATTCTATGGGCGATGTTTCAATAAAAATTTATGATAAATTTAGTTTGATTTTAAGAATCGAAACTACAGTTAATGATCTTACTTTTTTTAAACACTACCGTGAGGTTGTACATAAAAACGGCGAGCGCGAGATGAAATTAGCTCCGCTGAAAAAAGGATTATACAGTTTGGGCATTCTACAAAAACATTTATTTGCCGCAAATAAGCGGTATTTAGAATTTATATCGTCTCTTGAAGACAGAACAATCGGAAAAAATAATCTTAATAAAATTTCTGAAACAAAGGTTGAAAACAATCACTCCTATAAAGGATTTAATTTTTTTAACGATGATGATGTTAATATTTTATTAACAATTATACGCGGTGAATTCGCTATTAGTGGTTTTAAAAATTTTAATTTACGCGATATTCTTTTAAACAAAAATACTGGACAAATATCTCGTATGATAAAACGCTTAATGGTTCACGGAGTTATAAAAAAAATTTATGGAACTTATAAATATTACATAACAACTTTTGGAAGAGAAATTATAGCGACTGCTCAAAAAATAAAAGAATTTTTTATTATACCCAATTTGTGCTTTAATAAATAATTCTTTGCTTAAATTGCAAGAATTTCATTGATAAGATACTAAAGTGCTGTCGTTAAAAAAAATATTTTTAACCTTGTATTTTGTTTTTAAAATAAGACATTCTTCTATAACTTTATCGGGAGATTTTAATTCGCAGTAATTTTTATCAACCGGCAGGTATAAATTTCTGTATTGATGATTAAAACAATAAGAACATTGATACGGACAACCTCTGCCTGCCATTATTTGTTCGAAACCGAGATCCTTAAAATACGAACTGTAATTTCTGTAAATGTCCCTGTCTTCAAAATCTTTTTTATTCAAATCAATAAAAGGTCTGATAGGATTTTTAATAATTCTATTGTTTTTTTTTATCCATAGATTTTTTATGTTTGAATAATCCTTTTCACTTTCTAATGCGTTGGCAAATTCGACGAGCGCTTCTTCGCCTTCGCCTATGCAAAGCGCGTCAATATCCGTTTTTTCAATAATTTGCGGAAAAAATGAGGCGTCGTATCCGCCTACTATTATCAAAGATTTGAATCCGGATTTTTTTATTTTAGCGGATGTTTCCATCATAAATTTTCTGTATGGAGTTATTACCGGAAAAGCTATTATGTCCGGCTGGAAGTTTCGCAGTTCTGGAAAAATTTTTTTCCAGTTTCCTATTGCAACCGCTGTTTTATGACCGGCTTTTTTTAAAGCGCCTGAAAGAACCATTACTTGCTGCAACGGGAACCAGATTTCTTGTAAAAATATAACTCTCATAATGTAATTATTTCGTTATGTTTTGTTATTATATTATATATTAAATCTGTTTTTGTTAATATTGCAGTTTCCAACGCAAATGCGTTAAAAGCGATAAGTCTCAATTAATTACGAATATACATCGGCATATTATAAAATATAAAGCAACTTAAAATTCGAATGAAAAATTTTTATTTATTTAGCCATTCCACATTTAATGGGCGCCTATCAACCAATCGTTTATAAGTATATTTCGGATAGCCGAGCATAATTCCGCCTGATACCGATTGTTTTGACGCGTCGATTTTTAATAAATCAAGCAATGGTTTATAATTTGCCGCGCAGCATAAAAATACGAATCCCGCCCAGCACGAACCTAAACTCATTGAAGTCGCGAATAATTCGATATACGCAATTGAATTGTAAGAGCTCCCGTATCCCATTTGAAAACCTGTTGGGATTAAGGTTAAAACTAAAACTGGAGCTCCGTGAAGTATAATGTCTTTTTTAGTCGAATCGTATAATCTTACAAAACCTTCGTAGAATTTCGTTATAGGATTTTGATTTTTAATTTCATTCCGCATCCATTCAACCACTAATTCCGTTATGGATTTTAATTGGTTTTTATCGTCGATTACAAGATAAGAAATGTTTTGAGAATTTGTTCCGGTCGGCGCAAACCGCCCGATGTTCAATAATTCCACAATCTTGTTTTTGTCGACCGCATCATTTTTAAAACAGCGTATTGACCTGCGGGACCTTAAAAAATTTTCCGCAGTTTTGAAATCTATAACCGGAAATTTATTTAATCCGGTTTGTTTTGATAAAGGCGCGTTTTTGTTGTCTAACGCCGAGTTCGGACAAACCGCAGAACAGTGTCCGCAGGAAATACATACGGCTTCAAGATTTATAACTGGATAGCCGTCTTTATCTTTGTTTATTATCATAGTCGGACAGGAATCAATGCAAATCCCGCATTTTACGCATTTTTCTTTATTTATTGTTATTAAACTCATATTCTATAAACGCCTTTCTTTTCAAACTTAAAAATTGTAAAAATTCAGTTGCGCTTTTTTAATTTAATAATACAATTTTTTTTAAAATATTGCAATAAAAAAAATTATATATTGACTTTTATTTTGGAACTTTTTTCATAGCGTTCTTAAATTATATATTTAGCGTCTCATCAAAAATATTCTTGCAATTTTAGTAAAAATATTTTCGATAAGATTAATAGATTTTTCGCGAATGCGGCATTATGATTTGATTAGCTATAATTAATTTTGGAGGTATGTTTAATATGAATCGTTGTTTAATTGTTTTTTTATTAATCGCATTAATTTTTTCAAGTTGCTCTAAAAAAGATTCTTCGATTCAATCTGAATCTAACATTGCGCCCAAAAAAATATATTTAATCGCTTACTCCGATAACGATGAATACTATATGAACGGTTTAATGAGCGCTATGAAAGGCGTATTTGAAAAAAATAATATTTATGAAAACAAAGATTATAGTCTTAGAATACTTTCGGCTCAAGCCGATATGAGCGGTATTCCAACTCTGATAGATATGGCGAAAAACGACAAACCGGATTTGCTTATAACTTTTCATTCCGCGGTTTTATATTCGGCGATTGCGCGGGCTCCTGAATTAAAAAAAATTTTTTCTATCGTATCTAATCCGTTTATACTTGGCGCCGGAAAATCCGATACCGACCATATTGCGAATCTTACGGGCGCCTATGATATTGAACCGGCGGATGCGTTGATAAGTTTTTCAAAAGAATGTTTTCCGCATATAAAAAAAATCGGATTGATATATATGCTTGGAGAAGAAGAATCTGAATTTTTGAAAAATAATGTGTCTCAAATATGTCAAAAAATGAAACTTGAGTTTGAAGCCCAGCCCTATACGACAAAAAATGAAATTTCAGACGCTATTAATTCTTTGTTCGCAAAAAAAATCGACGCCGTGATTCACACTCAAGATTTGAATTGCGATTTAACTTACGCGCAATTATCTAAAAAATCCGCCGAAACGAAAATTCCTTTTTTAGCGTATTGGAATGAAGAAAATTCGAATGCGGCAGTTATATGCGACAACGACGACAGCATTGCTTTTAATAAATTCGCCGATATGGTTTTGACTGCGTTTAAGGGCGGAGAACCTACAAAAATGCCTTTTGTAAATATTGTTTATGATAATATATTTAATATAAATTTGAAAGCCGCCGAAGCGAGCGGTTTTCATATTTCGGATTCCGTCTTGAAAAAAGCTCATAAAATCATCGGAAGAGATTAGCGGGATAAAATTTATAAACTCAAAAACAACCTCTGTTTTTGAGTTTATAAATTTTTAACAAAAGCTTTTGTGAATTTTATTCCGTTGTTTTTTGCGGTTTCCAGAATAATATTTATATGATTTTCTATTTCAAGTTTTTCATTTATTTCTTTCTGATTTAGATATTCCCGTTCTTTTACTTCTGAAAAACGGTAAAAAATATAAGGGTTAATCTGCGCTATTTTTGGAATCGATTTTGAGTTTAGTTTCAAGAAATTTATAGTTTCGTTTATTGTTTGCATAGTTTCGCCGGGGTAGCCGAGTATCAGACTTATTTCAAAAAACAAATCGGCTTTTTTGCATTTTAAAAAAAATTCGGACGCCGTTTCGCAGTCGAATCTTTTATTCATAGCTTTCAATATTTGATTCGACCCGCTTTCAAGACCTACGAACATATTATAACAACCGGATTTTTTCATTAGCGTCATAAGCCGCAAATCCATATCTTTCCGTATATAAACTTGCGCTTCCCATTTGACGTTTAGATTCTTAGACAATAAAAGCTCGCAAAACTTTTCGAGTTTGTTTAAATCTCCGTTTATCAAAGAGTCCTGAAAAATAAATCTGGCGATACCGTATTTTTTTATAAAAAAATCAATTTGTCCAATCATATATTCCGGCGAATGCATTCTGTATTTAATGTTTGAATATAGATTTTTTTCCGAACAAAACGAACATTTGTTTATGCAGCCGCGCGACATAAGAAGAGGAAGACAATGAACGGTTTTATATAATTTCAAATTAAATAAATCAAATCGGGGAAATTTTATCGAATCAATGTTTTCGGTTTCGTCGAACGCTGTTTTTTTTTCGGCGGTTCCATTAATAATTTTTTTTATTGCGGATTCTCCTTCGCCTGATACGAGATAATCGGCCGCATCTTCGGGAATTTTTGTTTCAAAGTCGTTTTGAAAAGCGGCGTTTGTTCGAATAGTGATTTCCGGACCTCCGAAAATTATTTTGGCTTTGCAGCGATTATTTTTGAAAAGTCCGGCGAATTTCATAGTAAAATCGTAATTGCTGTCAAATATCGAAAAACAAATGAAATCAATTTTTTTCAGGATTGAATTTTTTATGATTCCGGTTAGATATTGATTAATTTCGGGTATTGCAATTAAATATTCGTATAATCCGCTTTTGATTTCAGTAATATTTTTTTCCCAGTTTTGAAAATAAAAATTCTCGGCGTAATTTGTCGAGGAACGTTTTAACAGATTGTAAATTTCAGCGTTTAAATCAATAACCGAAATGCTGCCAAGTTTTTCGTCGGATAAACTTGAAACCAGATAAGGAATTGAGAGAGCCGGCAGTTTCAGCCATAACGGCGGACAAGTTATAAATAAGACGTTAGTCATTTGAATAATACAAGACGTTTTTAGAATTAAACATGGATAATGTTAAATGTAAAGCGAAGTTTTTCAAAACATATATGCGTGTTTGTTAAAACTTCTAAAAAACTGAAAACTGCCAAGTAATTATTAATATTTTTGAAAAAGCGCGTAAAATCAATGTTTTTCCTAACTTCCGGCAATTTTTCATAATTCTAATGCAGTTTTCAGGTTAACGCTTGTCAAAGATTTATTATTTTATTATCCGTAAATAATTCGTCGGAATATAGCCGCGTCCAGAAAAAAGCCCTTGTTTCTGACGGATATTTATACCAGTCGGTTCCATACCACTTCCATCTTGAATCCTGATAATAATCGCGGATGAGACACCCTACGGTTTTGGGCGAATAATTATGATTTGAAACAAGTTCTCTAATGAATATATTCAATTGCATTGGCTGGAGCATATATGGTTCCGGAAAATCAAGCATATATCTCGCATGCTGATTTAATTTATGATTTGATTTTATCAATTCCATTGCTTTGCCTTTAGGCAAAATCGGTTCGTAATCGAATTTCCTGTGATAAGCGTATAAATCGGAATTCATATATTCGTCGATTAGTCCGCAAACTGAATCGTCCGCAACCGGTATGAGACCTGAAACGGTTTTAGAATGTTTGGCTGCCATCCATAAATCCCACATGCAATCAAGCTGATAATCGATATCCATAAAACCGGCTGATGGGAGAATTTTTTTTCCGTCAAACTCGATTCTTATGACGTCGACAAGCGAGGACTGTTTAAGGTTATAATATTTTTCTCTGTTTTTTTTGTGAAGACTGAACGGGGATCTTATCGAACGCATATAAGCCGCGTCGCTTGCCCACGATATGTCGAAATTCAGAGATTGCATTAGCGAATCGCAAAAACTTATTGGATATTCGGTTTTACCGTTCAAATCGACTTTTGATTTGAGTCCGATATATTCTGATATTCTGCCTATTCCTGAAAAAACGAGTCCCGCTTCTTCGGAAACTCCTGTTATCCGTTTAATATCGTTCGGGTCTTTATATTCGTAAGCTTTCATTAAATCCGGTTCAAGATAACCGATTTTTTTGAACGATTCCCAAGCGTTAGTTCCTTTCTTTACCCAAAATAATATATGCCCGCCCGAAGGAGTTAAATCAAGCAGAAACGGAATTTTTCGGGAAATGAAAAATTCTTCAAGATAATTCAGCAATGGAGTTACCATAGCTTTAAAATAATAAGTCTGAGCCTGTTTGGATTCGTATAATTTATAATTCTGATCCGTCAAAGATATTTCAAAATCTATGGGAGCGAGAATATACTCGCTGTTAATCCCTACTATTGGGATGTGGGTCTGAAGACAGTAATTACAGGCGAGATTCCTTATATTATTTTTGGGTTCCACCGAAACCAGCAGACCGTTCGGATTCCATCCGCGTTTAATAAGCTCTTTACCTGCGCCCACTACGTATCTCGAAAATCTGAAATTAGATTCGAGTTTATCAATAACGTATTTGTAATATTCAAATTCATTCATAATTATTCTCTGATATAAAAAATTAAAACCATTTATATTTAATTGATTTAATTAAATAATTCAAGGTTTATTTTTAAATTTGAAATTATTGAAACAATTTCTGGCTGCGCTCAAATAGGCCCGAACAGTAACAAAAATCTTGACATTTTAAATATTTCCGATATTATTTTTTACAGGAAATCTCGTGAGAAATTTCAAGACTTTAAGAATCGCGTATGAATAAATTTTTTAAATTTGGAATTTCGCTAAAAGAACTTCTTTTATTAGTTATTACAGGCGGGCTTGTAGTATATTCTATGCCTGTTTACAGTTTTTCGTTCTGTATTTTTTTTTCTTTTGTTCCGCTATTTTTAGTTTTAAAAAATAAATCGGTTATTGTTTCATTTAGAATCGGATTAATAACCGGATTTATAACATATTCAATACTTCTTTCCTGGTTATATCTTATATTCGGTTCCATATCAATAATCTTTTTTGTAGTGTTATCGTTATTTTCCGGTTTATTCTGTTTGTGTTTTTCACTTGTAAGGATAAGTATGGGATATTGGCTTGCTCTAATATTTTCGCCGTTATTATGGGTTTCCATAGAATATTTAAAAAGCGAACAGTGGGCTTTGAGATTCGGCTGGATGAGTTTGGGTTATTCGGTTCATAATATTGAAATATTTATGGGACTTGCAAAATATATTGGAATTTACGGCATTTCGTTCGTATTGATTTTAATAAATATTTTGTTGGTTTTTATAATATCCGGTAAAAAAATATTGATTAAAAGCATATCGTTGTTTTTGATAATAACAATATTTTTAACGGCATACATACTTAATAAGAATAAAAATCCCGAAACAAGCTCGCGTAATGTTTATTGCCGATTAGTTCAAACTGAAAATGATTTTAAAAAATGTCTTGAGTTAAGCGTTTCAAAACCAATTCCGGAGGATTCAATCATAGTATTTCCCGAGTATTCAATTTGGGATTCTCCAATACAGAATCAATTGTTAAAACGCGAAATAGACGGTTTCATTGATAAGACCAAATCAAATTACATAATCGGATGTTTATATTTTGAAAAAAATAAAAAAAATTTTTTCAATAATATCGCTCTACTTATTTCAAACAAAAAAGAATTTATCGGCAAATATCAAAAACATCATCCTATTCCGTTTTTTATCGATGGGGAAGCCGGAACCGATTATCCTGTTTTTAAAATTGGCGGGGCAACCGCCGGCGTCGGCGTTTGTTTTGATTATGATTTTGAAGACGTTTCAAGAAAAACAGTTCAGAAAGGAGCGGAAATTTTATTTAACCCGACTTACGACGCGCAAAACTGGTGGTATATACAGCATATTCAGCATTCTTTTTTGCTTCCATTCAGAGCCGTTGAAACCGGCAGATACGCTTTAAGAGCGGCTTCTTCGGGCATATCGCTTGTGATTTCGCCAAACGGAAAAATTTTGAAACAAACTGATTATACCGGCGAATATATTCTTGATTTTAAAATCCCGCTTTTAACAACCAAAACTTTTTATGTCAAATACGGATATATCTTGCCGTTTTTGATTCAGAGTTTGACAGTTATTATAGTTATTATATCGGTTTTCAAAATTTTATATTCGAAATTTTTTCGGGATTGATGATACAACGAATAAGCCGGATAAACCGGAAAAGCTTTTCATATTATCAAAATTTTTTTTACTGAAAAATAAAAATATTTTTGATTATACAAAAATACTATTTGCATATTAACCTCGTCCGCCGCAGTAAAATATATGTCATGGAAAATTTATTTAAACCTTTAATGACGTTTTTGGGCGCAGTCCAAAGAAATGGAAATTCTAAAAAAAATAATTTAACAATTTATTAGGCATTGGAAGCAAAACATCGGACAAAAAACAGTTTTAATGTAATTATGAATTTTTAATTAAAAATATCAAATAACCGCATCCGTTAAATCAGTTTAATCTGTTTACATCTGTGTTAAGATTTTTTTTAACGCTGATTGATTGCAGATTTAACAGATTTACTCGAATTTTTAATTTTTTATTATTTTTTAATTATTGTTTGAGGTCGGCTTTTTCTATTTTCGTGAACTCAACCCGACGTTTTTTGGGTTTAATCAGTCCCAAAGAACAAATATTTTTCGCAAGTTACAAAACCCCAAACAAAC
>DAINAU010000130.1:0-11977 GCA_036733285.1 bacterium | reverse complement strand
TTTTCTTTTCTAAAGCATTATTTTTATCGGACTTTTATTTTACTCGTCGATTTTGCTAAATGTTTTAGATTAAAAAAAACTATTGACAAATCATAAATCCAATAATAAAATATTTTTTATTTTCATTCAATATATCTTGTCAATGCCCATTTAGCTCAGCTGGTAGAGCAGCTCATTCGTAATGAGCAGGCCGGTGGTTCAAATCCACTAATGGGCTCCATTAAAAGCAAACATTTTCCAACTTCAAAACGCATTTGTAATTTCCAAAATCAATTTAATACGGTTTTCAGAATAAATGGTTTGATTTTAAAATAATAAAAATCAATAAAAATTTAATTGACTTTATGCTTATTTGTTTTTATTATTATTTATTATGCAAAAATCAAAAATACATTATATTTCCTTTATTTTATTTTTTATTTTTTTAACTGCTACGCAAAAAAATTTAGCAATCGGGGCGCCGGCATACGCGCCTCAGGGCAGTTCCAATCCGACAATCGTTGAAATAGCCAATGATAAAAACGGGGAAATCGATATTAAATGGCTGAATATGCGGAGTTCTAACGACACGCCGACCGGAATACATCAAAGTTATATTGTTTATTATGTCTACAGAAAAGCCGTATCGCCGTTTACTTCCGCAGATACTCAAACTATAATAACAGAAGGCATTTTAGCGGATACTGTTTTTCAAACTATTAATTCGGGATATCCCCCGACATTTACATACTGGTCGGATACGAATTCGTCGCTTGAAAACGATAAATATTATTATTATTCCATTATAGCTTACGATAGGTTTGACGGTCTTTACAGCGACGCTTCTAATTCAGTTTCAATTAAATGCGATACTCAAGGTCCGGTATTGCAATCTTTATACGGTTCAAATTCAAGTCATTTGAATTACGTTTCAAAAAGCAATATTCAAGTTACTTTACTCGTCTACGAAAATAATTCGCTGGTTTCAGGGAATCTGCATTTAAATTACGGTTTCAAATCCGATACGGTTTCGTCTGTTAGTCTTAATAATGCAAACTCAATACCTATGACAGTTATATCCGCTGAAACGCAAGGTTTTTATTATGTTTCGGCAATTCTTCCAGTATCGTTATGCGGTTCGGACACTGTGGCGGCTTACTGGATAAGCGGAACTGATAATACTTTTGGATTATCCGACGAACCTTCAGATAATACCGAAGACGGAAATAATTTTACTTCCGCATTAATTCAAAATTCATTAACAGACTCGGCTTCAGCTAATTTATTATATATTGACGCAATAGCTCCGATTCTAAACTCAATTAATTCGCCGGATTCTTATTACGGTTTTGTAAAAGGTTCGGATACGCTCGTTATAATAACAGTTTCAGACGATATGTTCATAGAAACCGGAAATTTTATTTTACATCATAAAAAAATCGGCGGAATTGAACAGACCGCCGTAATGAATTATAACGGTTCAAGATACTCCGGCGAATTCAGCGCAGTATTGCCGGTATCGTCTTATTCAAATCAAGATACAATAAAATATTGGGTAACCGGAACAGATAAAGCCGGCAATTCAGTTTCGTCTTCAATATTTGTAACAGAGGTTTCCGGAAAAACGGTTATAGTCGATTCTGCGGGTCCTTCAGTATCCATTTTTAATATTTTTAATGCCGCCGATAGTTCATCTGATTTGACTTTTTCACGGAATACAAACGCGGATTCATTATACGGTTTTGAATTAGTGATTTCCGACAGTAATCCTATTGACACAGTATATTTAAAATTTTATTCTCAGAACGGCAATCAAGATTCCACCGGTTTTATCGCCGGTTCGGATACTGTTTATTTTACATCTATATCTGAAACTTATCTTATCACTTTTCCTTCCGAATTTATTAAGGACGGAATTATTTATCCGGTTATTTATTTAAAAGATTATTTTGGGAACTTAAATATTTACAGCGATATTCAATTACCTTCCGCTATTCAAACATATCCTTCGGCTTCCAAAACAATTAATATAAATTCTAATTCTCCGGCAATTTCAAATATTTTGCATTTGAACAATGATTTTGCAGATTCAAATACAATAATAAGTTCGGGCGATTCGTTGATTTTTACGTTCAATAATTATTTAAACTCAAATTGCATCAGTTCAATAGACACTGCTATAATAAACGATAACGGTAAAAATTTAGGAACAGTAGCGTCATTTATCTGGAATTCAAATTATGACAGTTTAATAATTACTCTGCCTGCCGGATACGATTTAATATCAGGCGATACTTTTCATTTATCGGAATCAATTAGAGACGTATTCGGAAATTTCGCGGATACTTCAATCGTATATATGATTACAGATAACGCCGGACCAATATTAAAAAACGCTGTTCTTATCAATAACGGTAATTCGCAAAGATATTCGACTAAAATTAATTCAGGAGACAGCTTAGTTCTGACGTTTAGCGAACCAGTCGACACGTCTTTTATTACAAACGGAATAAAAACAAATATTCAAAATAATTTTAAAATAAATTTTGGACAAACAAAAAGTTTTGGCGACACAGCCTTGATTTTTTGGATTGACAGTTCGACTATTGAAATAGGGCTTGGCTATAATAAAACAATTGACGATGGAGATAAAATCTCTTTATCAAATAACGTAACCGATATTTTCGGAAACCGGCCCGATACGGATTTAAATTTAATTTACTGCGCGGCATTATACGATACTATCGGATTAAATGTTATTTCAGCGTATCTTGATACTGTTTTTGATTCGTCAGGAAAAACAATAAATGTTACTTTCAGCGAACCAATAGATTTCTCCACAATGATTCCGGCAAATTTCATTTCTTCAAAAGGAACGCCTGACTCGGTATTTTTGCAAAATTCTTATGATACGGATAAATGTTATATAATTTTATCTTCTGCGATAACCCCTGGAATTGATTGGATAAGATTAACTTCTGATGTTAGAGATACGGCAATATTAAATAACGTTTCAACCGAACTTTCAAATTTTACTATAACCGACATAGATAGTCCTTACATAGTTACAATCTATTTTTTAAATAATGATACTGCGCTCGGGAATACTCAAATCTCCGCCGGAGACACGATTATTATAACTTTCAGCGAACCTATGAATTTTTCAACTTTAACTAAGCAAATTTTTATAGATTCTTTTCCTATAAACGGTGGACTTACCGGAGACACATACGGCGATTTCAATTATTCGATTTCATCGGACAACAAAAAAATATTTATAGTATTGGGAGCGGGTTCTACATTATTTCACGGAGACACGATAAATCCGTCGCCGCTTATAAAAGACGTTTCAGGAAATCCTGATATTTCGGCGGATACGAATTATGTAAGAGATAACGCAGGTCCCGTAATAATCGGCGTTGGACACACTAATTATGATACGGTTTTGAATTCTACTATATCAGCCGGAGATAAAATTAATTTAATTTTTAGCGAACCGATTTATACTCCGGATTTGACTTCCGCTAATAGTAATTTTCTCGTAAATAATTTTGCGGGAAATAATTTCGGAGCGGCGTCTTCAATGTCTTATACTTATAACGGGAACACTGTAGCTATTAATCTTTCCTCAAATTTTACGATAAAGTATTCCGATGCAATTTCTTTTTATCCAAGTATACGGGACATACACGGCAATTACGCAGATTCATTTTATTCGATAATTTTAACGGACAGTATTCCGCCATATTTAATTGAAACAATTTTTCAAAACTGCGATACCTCTTACACTTCTTTTTCAACCGGCGATACGCTTATATTAAAATTCAGTGAAAATATTGACACTAATACTTATAACATTTCAAATTTAACATTTAGTAATCCGACGAACACGTTTGGAACGGGAGCGAGTTCTCATATTTTTGACAGTTCAACGATAAAAATTATTCTTGGAACAAATCCGGTATTGCATCATAATGATACTTTAACAATTTCCGGCATAAAAGATTTTAATAATAATTTTAACATTGCGCCTCTGGAAGTTTATATAAAAGATACTGTTCCGCCTACAATCATACAGGTTGTTTTTACCGATGCTGACAATAATTCAGAGTTCAGTCCGTTTGATACGTTCACGATTTTATTCAGCGAACCGATGGATACAATGACTTTAAATAATTCTACTTATTTTGATTTTTCAGATACTGCCCAAATAGCCGGCATAACCAGAAATCTCGGCGCTAACGTTAATACTTTATGGCTTGACAACAGATATTTGAATATATCTTTAGGAACCGGATTTACTGCAAGACATAACGACGAAATCCAATTATTAAACGTAATTAAAGACGCTAACGGTTACGGGCTTAGTTATCAAATGTCTGGAATTTTAAAAGACACGGCGGGTCCGCAATGCGTATTATCATATCTCGACACAAACGAGGATTCATATTCCAAAACTATGAAAATTATTTTTAACGTTCCTATTGATACTTCAAATATCTCGAACCCTGCTTATTATTATGTAACCGACAATTCCGCATATTCAGCTTCAGCGGTTGACAGCAGGACATTGAGAATAAAAACGTCCAATCCGATAAACGCGTCAATTCAATTTTTGATTTTAACTCAAGATATTCTCGATAAAAATGGGGCGCCGAATGCTACTCTGACAGCGCAGAATATTATTGATACTACGCCTCCGGAAATATTGTATTCAATAATTAATCCGGTTTCTTCGGGAGATACTCTAAACAAAACAATAGACGTATATTTCAACGAATCCATCAATTCAGCAGAAGCGTTAAATCCCGCTAATTATTCTAATCCAAACATATCAAATATAATTCTAAAAGATTCTACTTCAATAAGAATAACTCTTAATACGCAATTTAAAGCGTTAGAGGATTCATTTTATATTTCAAATGTTACTGATTATGCGGATTCAAATATTATAGCCAATACCTATTCGATTCCGTCGGATTCTGTTAAACCGTTTCTCGACCGGATTTCTTCTATAAACAACGATTCCAACGCCGCATTCACTTTTGGCGATACAATAATATTATATTTCAGCGAATCTATAAATACTGCGGTTATTACTCCGGCAAACGTCAATTCAATATTTAACGTTAATTTTGGAGATATTTCAAACATAGTTTTAGAATGGGATTATTACAATACAATCTTGAAAATTCAGCTTGGGTCTTTTCCTTCAATAATATATCCGTCTTATATTAATCCTTCAAACGTTTTAACGGATTACGCCGGTAATTCCGATTCTTCAACCGACAAATTGATTCCGGATAATTATGATCCGGACGCGCCTTCCAATGTCTACATTACAGATACTGAGATTCCGGCGGCTTATCCGGGATTTGACAACGACGGTTCAATTTATATTTATTGGACTTTGCCGGTTGCTTCGGACGTCGATAGTTATGCGGTATATATATCGATAAATTCAGGAGCCGACAGTTTAGCGGGTTATACAACAAATAATTATTTTAATTATTCAAAATTAACTTATCACAACAGTTATAAGGCTAAAATTAAATCCATAGATAAATCAGGCAGACTGAGCGTTTTTTCAGTTCAATCTTCGGCGATAATTTCCGATACTTATTCTCCGGTTGCTGACGCGCCGCTTCATTCCGATTCTGTTTATAATATAAATTTTGACACGGATTTATTTATAAACTGGAGCTGGTCCGCGTCCGATACCGATATTTTATTTTACAGAATTTACGTAGATTCGGGAGCCGGTTATTTATTATATGACACTACGATTAATATATTTTATATTTTAACCGCCGCTAACGGATGTTCTTATTCCTTAAAAATTGACGCTATTGATTGGGCGGGAAATACAAGTCCGATTTCAGCGCCTTCAATTTACGTAACAGTCGATACCGGCGCAGTTTCAAATCCTAATAAACCGATTCATTCTGACGACGCGGTTTCTGGATTTGATAACGATACGTCGCTATATTTTTTATGGTCAGCAAACGAAGATGCGGATTTTGGATTTTATAAAATTTTTTATAATTTCAATTTCGGACAATATATTTATTGCTGCTCTACGGCGCTGAATTATTATAATTTGAATGTCAATGTTGCGGGAACATATACGATTAAAATATTCTGTTATGATTCCGCTGGAAACCGGAGTATCGATTCAGCCGTATCAGATTTTGTGATAATAGATACCGGCGTTTCACCAGTTAATTTAGTTTCTCCGTTAAAAGCAAATACAAATATTCTTAACGAAACTTTTATTTGGTCTTATTCTTCCGACGCAGACTCTTATATTTTTCAATTGAGTTCGGATACTTTTTCAAGTTTTAAATATTCAGAAGAAATCGGGGCAGGAACCGTATTTATTAATTTAACGCTTGACAGCGGCTTATATCAATGGAGAATAATTTCCAAAGACAACGCCGGAAATACCGCGTTATGCATTCCGAATCAGGATTTTATTTGCATCGACACGTATGTGAATCCGCCGAGTTTGGTTTATCCATTAAATGATTACGATACGATAAACCATCAGCCAAGTTTTCAATGGACTGTCACAGACGCCGATTCTTATATCTGGTATTTCGGAACCGATACCGGATACGGTTTTAAAACCGTTGACAGCGGCGTTTATGACAAAGCAAGAAATTATGATACGCTTTTCGGGAAAGTCGTATCAGACACTTATTTTTGGTATGTTTATGTTTCAGACAATGCGGGAAATACAAATATTTCGCAGGTAAATAAAATAATTATACGCGGCGTGGATTATTTCAATTCCATTTCTCCGGTTTCCGGAACAGACACGAATATTTTAAGACCGTTATTTATTTGGGAAAAATCAATAAGCGCGGTTTCTTATTATGTAGTATATTCGCTGACGTCAAATTTCAGTCAAAAATATTTTTCTCAAACAACCGCGAATACTTACATTGTTTTAAATTCGGATTTGCCGAATCCAACCTTTACCGGCGATACGATTTATTGGTATGTTATTGGAACAGATCCTACCGGAGATACGACCGCGACGGATACCAAATATTATATAATTGATAGCGCGGCGGACTCGACTTCATTGATTTCGCCCGTAAATTTAAAAGAATCCAAAGATACTTTTATAAGTTTCGTCTGGACGCCGACTATTGACGCGGTTTCATTTCAACTTCAATTAGATTCCGATACTATTTTTGATATTGTTCTTGATAACATTAACATACCGGATTCGTCCACCCGATATGACAGCGTTCTTGAAATTCAGGGGACATATTTTTGGAGAATCAAAGCTATTGACAGATTTGGAAATTACGCTTATTCCAATTTCAATAAACTTGTTATAGATTATACGGTTGGAAAATCAGTTTGCGCAGAACCTATAAATAATTCTTATTTTCACGATAGAACTCCAATTTTTAAATGGTCTCAAGTTTCAGACGCGGATTCTTATCTAATGCAATTATCAGGCGATTCGAGTTTTTCAGCAACAATTTTTTCGCAATATTTTTACGATACGGTATTTACTTATATTACGCAGCTTGCAGACAGCGTTTATTACTGGAGAATTGTATCTTTCGATACCGCTGGAAATAAAAATTATTCGGATATTCTAAAATTTACTATAGACAATGTCGCTCCAAAATTTATTATTTCAATAGATTCAAATTTAATACAATCCGGACAAAATTATTACGGTTATATCGAAGAAAAAAATATCGATTCAGGTTATATGCTTATAAATAACGAAACATTTTATTTTACGCTTGGAATTATTTCCGATACTTTAGTTTTATTTAACGCGAATATATCCGTTCGTCCGGGAATAAGCTCCGTAAAATTGTTTGCAACTGATAAAAGCGGATTGTCGGATAGCTGCCAGTTCGTAATTTTTGTGGCTGAAAATTTCGTCGAATATGAACCGGATACGGTTTATACAATCTCTGATACGGGTTCGCTCGTTATTCAATTCAACAATGGGAATTTAACTCCGTCTTTCGGCGTGTCCGTATCAAATTATGCGGAAAATAATTTTGATACTGTTTATCTAAAAATGAATTTTAAAAATACGGTTCAAATGCCGGTCAGATTAGTTTTTAATTCGCTTTCGGATTCCAATCTTGCAATTGACACTACTTACGCAAAAAGGTTTTCAGAATCTCAAAACAGCGCTATAGAATTAATTTTATATGATAGTTCTTATAATAGAATTGATAGTAACGAACAAATTTTTAATAACGCATATATTGAATTTGAAATAGATAAAAATTTAATAAATTCTTTAGGAACGCGGGCTTTTGGTATTTTTACGGCGGCCGCTATAAACAATAAATGGTATGAAATAAATAATGAATATATGCCAAATGGAAAAGTTATAAAAGAGAATTATATTTATACTGATACTTCTATTGCGGCAAATATCAAACATTTTTCTATTTACACCGTTGTTAATAAATCAATCAGCGCCGCAATGGATATTGATAATGTCGCAGTTTTTCCAAACCCGTATATACCCAATAAAAATATTGGAGGCGGCTCTCTCGCTAAAGCGGCGGGCGGAATACATTTTGGAATTGATTCCAACAATGACGGAACAATAGATAACGGATTGCCGTTAAACTCGGAAATAACAATTTATACGCTTCTCGGAGAAAAAGTTTCTTCGGGAAAAGTATTGGCAAACGGCGTAACAGTATGGGACGCTAAAGATAAACATGGAGCAAGCTGCGCATCGGGATTATATCTTGCGGTAATAAAGTTCGGTAAAAAAACTTTAGTGAAAAAAATAGCGGTTGTGAGATAATTAGACTCAAAGAATCTATAGACAAAGAAATAGAAAGTCACACAAAAGGCAAAAAAAAAGACAAAGCGCTGAAAAAAATATCTATTTGCGAATTTGCGCAAATTCGCAAATAGAAAAATATTAGAGAGGTGGTAAATATTTTTAGATTATTTAATATAAAAAAATTATTACTGGTTTGGACGATATTGATATGCTCAACCCCGGCAGGTTTCGCCAAAAGCGGAGCTAATTCCGGCGGCATTCTTTTACGTATGCCTATAGACGCAAGAAACGTTTCTTTGGGCAATTCCGGCGCAGGGGTTGCAGGATTTGCTAATTGTCTTGAAAATAATCCGGCGTCATTGGCTTATCTCAACCGTTTAAATCTTTCAATGTCGCATATAAGCGTTTTATCTGATCTGCAAATGAACAGTCTGTTGTATTCAGAACCATTTGGCCAAAACAAGGCGTTCAGTTTTTTTGCTAAAATGCTTAGATCCGATGAAATTCAAAGAACTGAATTCATTGATTTTGACCGATATTCTATAACAGGAACATTTGACATAAAAGACGTAGCCGCCGGAATTTCATTCGCTCATAAAAGCGCAAATCCAATCGAAGTATTCGGGAAATCTTTAACGGCTTCATACGGCGTAACTTTAAAATATTTAAAATCGGAAATAGCCGAATTTAAAGCCGACGCTTTTGCGGCAGATGCGGGAATATTTTTTCAAAATATACTTTCGCCGTTTTCCTTCGGCGTATCAATATTGAATTGCGGAAATAAATTAAAATATATTTCTGAAGGAGATAAGCTTCCCTTAACTTTAAAAACCGGATTCGCTTACTGCAATACTGAAGTTTCTCCGCTTATGGTTTGCGGAGATTTGATACTATTAAGAAACGCGCCGGTTGAATTTACTCTTGGAATCGATTATCAGTTGTCGCGCTATTTTTCTTTGCGCACCGGTTTTGACAGCAGAAACGATATTGACGTTGGATTGTCTGCAGGGTTTGGAATTTCAATGCCTTTAAACAACAAAAAATCTTCTCTTATGAATTTTGAATACGCTTATAAACCTTACGGAGATATAGGCGATTATCATTATATTACATTTACTCTTTTATATTAAAATGAAAATAAAATATTTGCCTTTAGAAATAATTTCCGCATGGTTTTTTACAGGTTATTTGAAAGCGTCAGGAACGTTCGCTACTATCGCAACCATTCCTTTCGCGTTATTTACGATTTATCTTGAACAAAAATATAATATCCGTTTTTTATTTCTTTATACGACTTTATTTTTTACAATAATTTCTATTCCGATTTCTTCAATGTTTGAAAATATTTACGGTCATAAAGATCCGCATAAAATAGTAATCGACGAAGTCGTGGGTTATTATGTTACAATACTTGTTTTTTCTGTTCCTTCGTTCAACCTGCCGGAATTAATGAATCCCGCAAATAAAATTTTTTATACTCAATTGATAATAATGTCTTTTTTACTTTTTAGATTTTTTGATATTGTAAAAGTTTTTCCCGCTAACGTCAGCCAAAAATTAAAAGGCGGATGGGGAATCGTCATTGACGACGTAATCGCCGGAATCTATTCAGGAATCGTTTTAAAAATTATTATCATGCAAATCTCATCATAAACGAACGGTTTATATTTGCCTGCGCAAGCATAGAAACTGAAGCGTTATGCAGTATCTGATTTTTTGTGTATTTCATAAATTGTTCCGCAAAATCTAAATCCCGGATTCTCGATTCGGAACTCGTCTGATTTTCTTTTGATATGCCGCTGAAATTTTTAATATGCTCAAGTCTGTTATATTTTGCTCCATAAAAAGAACGGTATTCGGATATTTTTTGTAAAGCGGCGTCAACTTTATTTAATGTTGTTTCAGAGGATATTTGATTTAATACTGATAAATTATTTATTGAAAGAGTAGTCGTATTAATTTTATTTAATTCGATTTCAATTGTCTGGTCTTTATTTGCTCCGCAATGAATTACAATATTATTATTTTCCGGAACTGCTCCGGAGTTATCGATTGTAGGAACTCCTGAATGAGTTTTCCAAATATCCCATTGACCGTTTTCATTTGAAGAAAAAACAATCCATGAGTCGTCAGGGCTTATTTTAGGCGCGCTAATAGAAGCTCCAGGCAATATATCCAAAAATTGTATGCCGCTACCGTCATAATTCATTGTATACAAACCGTATTGGCCGGAACCCGCTACTTTTTCTCTGGTAACAAGCAATTTATCGGTTGTATTATATGAAACTATTCCTAAATTAGGATGATAATTTTCAGTTCCAAAAGTTAATTGAGTCGATGGTCCGCTGTCATCGGAAGGCATAGAAAATAATTGATAAACGCCGCCCACTTGCGCCGTATAAAAAAGCGCGTTTCCATCTCTTGAAAAAGCCGCGCTGTTGGACGCCGTTCCGGTTCTATTTGTAATTAAATTTAAACCGCCTGTCCCGTCAGAGTTTGCGTAATACCAATTTACCGTGGATATCGCCCCTTTTCCGACGATTATTTTACTTCCGTCGCGCGATACTCCTAATACAACCTCGCAACTTCCGGTATTCCATGCAAATACGGTTTTCCCCGTTCCGTCAATATTGACTTTGCCGACATTCGGATTACTACCGCCCATCCATGGAGCTTCGTTAAAATAAATCGTTTGACCGTCCGGCGATAAAACCCAGCCGCTTTGATCTAATGCGGGAGCATTGGTTATATTTGTAAATATTCCCGAATCTTTTGCGGTTTCAATCCATATTTCAAAATCTCCTCCCCCTCCTGCCCCCGTAAATTCGCTGTAAATTAATCTTCCGTCGTTTGTATATAGAGGTATATCCAAATAATTTCCAGTGCTTTTTACCATAACCGCGTTGGTTCCGGCTTGAGACGAATCGTAAGCGGTCTGCTGAATGTTTTGAGGGTTAAATAATTGTTTAGTGTTAAATTGAACGGAAGTATGCAATATATCAATTTCTGATAATAGCTGATTAATTTCAAGTTGTATAAGATTTCTGTCGTCAGAAGTTAAAGTATCATTAGCTGATTGAACGGCAAGCGAGCGAATTCTTTGTAAAATACTTGTGATTTCTTCAAAACCTCCATCCATTGTCTGCAACAAAGATATGCCGTCTTGAATATTTTTTTCCGCCTGCTCGAGTCCATTAACCTGAGTCT
>DAINAU010000129.1:0-12179 GCA_036733285.1 bacterium | reverse complement strand
GTTTTTCGCGAAAGATTTTTCCGATTTCAAAACGAATGCTCGTTTAATGCTTCATGCTGAAATCAAAAAGGCAAGAAAAAAAACATCTGGCGTCATAGGAGTTAATATTTTAGTGGCTTTAACCGATTATGAAGAAATTCTGATTGATTCGTTTGAAGCCGGAGCGGATTTGTTTTTTTTAGGAGCCGGACTTCCTTTAAAATTTTCCGACGCATTATCGCAAGAAAAATTATCTGAAATCATAAAAAAAATCGTTCCTATAGTCTCATCGGACAGAGCCGCAAATCTTATTTGTAAAACTTGGAAACGATTATACAATTTTGTTCCAAACGCGTTTGTAGTGGAAGGACCTCTTGCCGGCGGTCATCTTGGATTTAAAATTGAGGATATAAATGAAAATAAATGCAGACTTGAAAATATCGTGCCCTTAGTGGTTGAAGCGTTAAAACCTTTTGAAAAAGAATTTAATAAAAACATACCCGTTATAGCCGCAGGCGGAATATATACCGGCGAAGACATTTTTAAAATTATGAAATTGGGAGCTCAAGGAGTTCAATTAGGAACGCGGTTTGTGGGAACGCGCGAATGCGATGCGGCGGATGCTTTCAAAAGGGAATACATAAATTGCAAACGGCAAGATTTGATATTAATTAAAAGTCCGGTAGGATTGCCCGGCAGAGCGATAAATAACACTTTTTTAACCGACGTCTCAAACGGTCGCAAAAAACCTTTTAAATGTATGTGGAAATGCTTGAAAACCTGCGATTTTACATCCGCTCCGTATTGTATAGCATTGGCTTTATTTAACGCTCAAAACGGAAATTTCCGCGACGGATTTGCTTTTGCCGGAGCAAACGCTTACAAGGTAGATAAAATTATTTCAGTCAAAGAATTAATGACTGAATTACTTGAAGGTTACGATAAAGCCGAATTGACCGCAAATAATCAATTTAATAATTAATTAAAAAAAACATGAATATTCTTCCGGTTCAAGACCCTGTTTTGATTTTCGCCATAGTTATGTTAATCGTTTTAATCGCTCCCCTTTTAGCGAAAAAATCAGGATTTCCCGATATCGTAGGATTAATAATCGCCGGAACTTTAATCGGTCCGTATATGAGCGGAATACTTGAAAGAAATCAGACTATTGAATTGCTCGGAACCGTTGGGTTGCTATATATAATGTTTCAAGCGGGATTGGAAATAGATATCCTTCAGGTAAAAAAAAATAAGCATTATAGTTTAATATTCGGAGCGTTCACTTTTATTTTTCCTTTATTTTTTGGAATTCTAATCGGATATTATTTTTTCAAAATGAATCTTATAGCTTCGATTCTTTTAGCGAGCATGTTTTCTTCGCATACGCTTCTTACTTTCCCTATTGTAAGCAGATTAGGGCTTGCAAAAAAAAGAGCTGTTACCGCGGCTATAGGCGGAACAATTTTCACAGACGCTCTCGCATTAATCATTCTTGCGGTTATAATAAGCTCAAATAACGGTTCTTTGAATTATATGTTCTGGGCTAAATTTATCGTTTTTTCAACCGTATATTCTTTTGGAATCATCTTTTTTTTGCCAAAAATCGGAAGCTGGTTTTTTAAAAATTTTTCGTCCGAACTTGGCGTCGAGGATTACGTGTTTGTAATCGCTGCTTTGTTCACAAGCGCTTATTTTTCTCATCTCGCTAAATTGGAACCTATTATCGGAGCGTTTTTAGCCGGTATAGCATTAAACTCATTGATACCGGAAAAAAGCGTTCTTATGAACAGAATACAATTTGTCGGCAATTCTCTGTTTATACCTTTTTTCCTTATTTCAGTCGGTATGATAATAAATCCAAAATTGCTTTTCTCGAATTTTGAAACGATAAAAATTTCAGCGGCTATGATTATTGTCGCTTTGTTTTCCAAATGGATAGCCGCCGTTTTATTTTCAAAAATTTCCGGATTTTCAAAAACCGAGGGTTCTTTAATCTTTGGATTAACCGTTAATCAGGCGGCGGCGACCCTTGCCGCAGTGCTGGTTGGTTATAAAGTCGGGATTTTTTCTTCAAATATTTTAACCGGAACCATAATGATGATATTGGGAACTTGTTTTGCCGGTCCTTTTATAACGGAAAAATCAAGTAAAAAATTGATACTTGAAACCAAAGACAAATTCGATTTTAAAAATCTTAAACGGTCCGACAGAATACTTATCCCGCTTAAAAATCCGGAAACGATAAATTCATTAATTGACTTGGCGTTGCTTCTTCATCCGAAAAACAGCCATGATCCAATATATCCGCTGAATATAGCTATTGAAGGCAAAGACGTTCAGGAACAAGTCTTATCCGGAGAAAATATTCTTACTAAAGCCGTTATGCGAATAAGCGCCGCGAATAAAATATCTTTTCCTTTGACAAGCATAGATATAAACGTTCATAACGCCATAATAAAATCAGTCAAGGAATACCGTATTTCAAAAGTGGCGCTGGGCTGGAATGAAAATATAACTTTTAAACATCACCTTTTTGGAAACACAATAGATAAATACATTAAAGAAAGCCGCGAAATAATTTTTGTCGCGGCAATCCTTCAACCGCTCAATATATCCGACAGAATACTTCTTATCATTCCGCCGCTTATACATAAACAAAATGGATTTAAAGACACTTTAATCGAATTAAAAAAATTATCTTTGTCTATCAACGCTAAAATCATTTTTTTAGCTGAACAAAGCGCTATTGAAGAAATTCTCGCTATAATAAATCAGTCAAAACCTGTGTTATCATCTGATTTTATTCCCGTATCAAGCTGGAAAAAAATTTATAATATTTTGGATGAAATGACGCTTCCCAACGATATCATTATCCAAATGATAGCAAGACCCGGAAGACTCGCATGGAGTTTGAATTTCGATAAAATGCCGAATCAGTTGAAACTCAGGTTTCCGAATAACAGCATTATAACCGTTTATCCGTATTACAATATCGACGAATACGATTATGAAAAAGAATTTTTATCAAACGAATTGACTTTATTGAATTTAATTCCGGAACGGAATTTCTATTTTAATTTTGAAAAAACGCATATTGCCGACGCCTTTAAAACTATTATTAATTCAAATAATTTTAAAAATCCAGATTTGATTTTTAATCAATTATCCGCCGTGTCCAAAGAATCTCCATTAGAATTGACTACTGAAATTTCACTGCTTCATATTCACACTGCAGAAGCGCCGGATTATTTAATTTATATATTTACTAATGAGGCCGGTTTTAAATTAAACGCTCTGGATATTTCTCCAAAAATAATTATTATCCTCCTGTCGCCCGCGTCGCATTCTACCGAAGGTCATTTAAATATTCTATCGGAAATAGCGAAAATCGTTCAAATTAAAGGATTTTCCGAATATTTGCTTGCTTCCTCGAATTATTCCGGTTTTATTGACAAGCTGAAATCAGAATTGAATATTTGATATCTAAGGAAGTATATTATGAAGAAACTTATTTTTCTTTTTGTTTTTTTTTCAATGTTTAATTTTCAAAAAAAAATATTTTCAATGGATATCGAAAATCAAAAATTATTGTCCGACGTAGCGATTATTATCCTTTTTGAAACAGACTTTCAAGATTCTTTAAGGCAAAACTCATTAAACCGGTCTTTGAAAACATTGGAAAATATAAACGAAAAAATAAAAATCATCTCCGGTTATAAATCCTTTCCCGACGATTTAAAATCAAAACTAAACCGTATAACGGCTCAAATAAAAAAAGATTTATTAAATAATAATTTTGAAAATCAAGCCGAATACAATTTTAATAAACTAATAAAAACATTATACGAATGTTATAATAATTTTGAAATAAAAGACTCGCCGGAAATAAATTATTTTATAGTTGATTTAATTCAGTTTCAAAGTTATATTCAAAAAAAAAAATGGAATTATATGCTTATTGAAACAGAAGAAATGCTTGATTTTTACGGCGCGGTTATAGATAGGTTTGATAAAAAAAAATTGTTAAATCCTTTTAATAAATTTTTGTTGAAATATTTTAAAATCAGCATCGTTAATCTTAAAAACGCGGTCTTAGATAAAGATATTGAAACGGTAAAGTCTTTGGTTTCAGAATTGACTAAATTATTAAAAAATTTTCAATACATATATGAAAACAGATGAAATAAATAATGAACAAAACTATTTAAGAAAACCCGAATGGTTGAAAAAAAAAATCAGGTTTGCCGACCAAGGCGTTATTCTGAAAAAAAAAACGATTTCAATGAATTTAAACACTGTCTGCAAATCCGCGCTCTGTCCGAATATCTATGAATGTTTTAATAATAAAACAGCAACTTTTATGATTTTAGGCGATATTTGTTCAAGACGATGTAAATTTTGCAATGTGAAAAAAGGGACGCCGCGAAAATTTGATTTTGAAGATGAAATAAACAACATTGTTAAATTCGCTATTGAATATCAGTATAAATATTTAACAATAACCTCTGTAACGCGCGACGATTTGAAAGATATGGGAACTAATCATTTCATAAAATTAACCCGCGCTTTGCTTGAAGCCGGCATTAAATCAGAATTGTTGTTACCGGATCTAAACGGCAATACCGAGTTGTTAAAAAAAATTATAGAGTCAGGCGCCGTCGTGATTAATCATAATATTGAAATGATTGAAAAGTTATATGCCGATATAAGGCCGGATTCGAATTTTAAAACAAGTATGAGGATTATTGAAAATATAAAAAAAATTGATGATTCGATTATTTCCAAAACCGGATTTATGGTCGGATTCGGAGAAACAGAGTCCGAAATATTGAATTTGATTGACTTATTAGCCGAAACTGGAGTTGATATCCTTACTATAGGTCAATATCTGCAGCCGTCTTTGCAACATTATCCCGTAAAAGAATATATTGAAGAATCTAAATTTTCGGATTATAAAATTTACGCCAAAAAAAAAATTAAAGTGGTGGAATCAGGTCCTTTTGTTAGAAGTTCGTATAAATCCTTTGAATCATATTTAAATTTAAAAAAGAGCGCGATATGAACGAATTATCCATAATCAAATATATATCAAAACTAAAATCGGCAGAAATAATTGCTCTCGACAAAAAAATAAATCAATTAAAGAATTCTTCGTTGAGCTGCGGTTTAACTAAACGAAACAAGTTTGGCATTGGCGACGCCGATTCAACTAAACAAATCAAAACCGGAATCGGAATCGGAATCGGAATCGGAATCGGAGACGATTGCGCGATTATTCCATATTCTTCTTCTCATTCATTTTTAATAACAACGGATTCTTTAATAGAAAACGTTCATTTCAATTTAAAATGGACTTCTTTATATTTGCTGGGATGTAAATCGGTTCTTGTCAACATAAGCGATATTTTATCTTGCGGCGGCGTTCCTGAAAATTTGTTTTTATCAATTAATATTCCAAAACGCTTAAAAAATATCCGACGCCTGTTTGACGGCATAGATTTTATATGCCAAAAATACGGAATTAAAATTTTAGGCGGCGACACCACGTCTTCGAAAAATGATTTATGCATAACTATTACGCTGCTCGGTAAAGTTAATAACAAAAACATTTTATACAGACATACTTCCAAATCCGGCGATTTAATATGCATAACCGGTTATGCGGGTTTGTCGGGAACCGGCTTTAATGTTTTAAAAAAAAAAATTAAAGGCTATCCGGAATCAATCCGCCAACATCTGATTCCGGAAATTTTGTCTCTTAAAGACGCCGCTATAATTTCAAAGTTTGCCGATTCGTGTATGGATAACAGCGACGGTTTGTATTCGTCTATTAGAACTATGCTTGATAATACAAAACGCGGTTGTATGATTGATTTTTCAAAAATTCCCGTTCATCCTGAAACGGTTAAATATTGCACGCAATTTAAAATTGATTTGGAAGAAATAATAAATTTCGGCGAAGATTATAATTGCGTTTTTACCGCCTCTAAAGTTAATATAAAAAAAATAAAAAATTTATTAAAAGCAAAATTATCAATAATCGGAGAGATAACTTCTTCGGGGAAAAAATATATTTTAAAAAACAAAAAGAAAATAAAATTAATTAAAAAGGGTTTTATACACAATGACTAATATCAAAGAAAAATTGCTTCTGCATATCTGCTGCGCTCCCTGCGCTACGCATAGCATTATTGCGTTTAACGAAAATTTTTCCATCGAAGGATTTTTTTATAATCCGAATATAGAACCGCTTGATGAATATGAAAAAAGAATCAACGCGCTAAATAAACTAATTGAATTTTCCGATATAGATTTGCTGATTGGAAATTATGACAATGCAAGATGGCGCGATTTTATAAAAGGTTTTGAACGGGATAAAGAGGGTGGCAATCGTTGCAGATTATGCATTAAATTCAGACTTGACCTCGCGGCAAAAACCGCTTTATATAGAGGAATAAAAAAATTTTCAACCACTTTATCAATCAGTCCGCATAAAAATCTCGATATGATAAATGAAGAAGGCGAAATCGCCGCAAAAAAATACGGAGTGAATTTTGTGGCTGTCGATTTAAAAAAAAACAACGGTTTCGCTAAAAGCGTAGAGCTTTCAAAAAAATACGGACTTTACCGTCAAAAATATTGCGGATGTTTGTTTGGGATTTCATAAGTCGTTTATCATTTTGAAAACGGTATTTTTCAGTATTACTTCGACGATTAACAAAATAATGGCCGCTAATGCGAACCATTGAAAATATTCTTCGTATTCAACGTATTTCTTTATTTTGATATTTGTTTTTTCCAATTCGTCAATATCCGCAAACGCCTGTTTTAACGTTTTAAAATCTGTCGTCTTATAATATTTTCCCGAAGTATTGCGGGAAATTGTTTGAAGAAGTTCTTCATCGACCTCGATAACCGGAAGCGAACCGTCGCTATTATAATGATACTGTTTTCCTTTATTTTTATAAAATACGGGAAACTTCACCCCTTTATCCGCCATTCCTATTTGAACCGTATAAATCTTTATTCCATATTCTTTCAAAGCCGCCGCGATTGTAATAGGATCAAAATAATCTCCTTCCTGTCTGCCGTCGGTAACAAGAATAATTATTCTGCTTTTTGCCGAACTTTTTTTTAAATAATGTCCGGCTATTCCAAGCGCCGACGATATAAACGTTCCGTTATGAAATTTTACGGGAACTTTTCTCGCGTCGTCTTCGTCTTTTTCCCAATCGTAATAAAATACAATTTGATCGACGATTTTTCGCAGCGTTTGATAATCCTGAGTTAAAGGACACCTTAAAAAAGCTCCTGCTGCAAATTCGATTATTCCGATTCTGTCGCTTTTTCTTGAATTTATAAAATTTTGGGCGGTTCGTTTTGCGGCTTCAAGTCTATTTTCCGGAGAAAAATCTTCGGCTTGCATACTTGCGCTTGAGTCGATTAAAATCATAATGTCAGTCGCAAAAATGTTCTGTTCGGAAAACTCGGTTCCGGCTCTCGGACCCGCCGCCGCAATTATAATTAAAATCAACGCCGCCGCTCTTAGAATTAGAAGAACCGGCGTCCGCAAATTTGTTTTTAATTTGCAAGGCTGTTTTTTAAAAAAACGGATATCGGAAAAAGTTATCGGCGGCGCGTTGTTAAAAAAAATTTTTTTTCTAAACAGGAAAAAAACGATTAAAGTCAGCGGAATTAAATATAAATAATATCCGGATTTAAATTCGGAAATCCACATTAATTTTTCCCGCGTTAAAAAACCGGTTGTGGTTTTAAACCCAAGCCGGATTTTTTATTAATTAACTTTTTTTTTGTTTGCCGGTTTGCCGTTCGCTAATATAAGTTGAACAGCTATCTCGTCGCAATCCGGAAATTTCGGACATTTTATGCAGTCTGTCCAGACCTTCTTGGGCAAATCGTCTTTGCTGATTATTTTAAATCCTAATTTTTTAAAAAATTCCGGTTTATAGGTTAAAGCGAATAATTTATAAATTCCAAGTTTCTTGGCTTCCTCGATTAGTTTATTGACTATTATGCTGCCTATTCCAAGTTTCTGATATTCTTTGCGTATGGCAAGACTTCTCACTTCAGCAATGTCAATCCAGGTCAAATGCAAAGCCCCGCAGGCTATAATTTTATTATTTTCTTCGATAATAATAAAATCTCTTAAATTTTCAATCAAATCATTTAATGATCGCGGAAGCATTTCGTTATTTTTCGCGAACGGATTGATAAGAGACTGTATAGATTTAATATCGTTTATATACGCCTTTCGTATAATATAATTTTCATTAATTAAATTTAATTTTTTCATTGTTTTTTCCAAATTACATTTTTGAATAGTATTCTTTCATAGCTTCGACGAATTTATATTGAAGTTTTACTTTGCCCATATAAATTTCTTCTTTTGCTTTTCCATGACAATCAGTCCCGCCGGTGGCAAAGAGATTATATTTTTCGGCAAGTTTTAAATAATACGCCGTATCGTTTGGAGTATGTCCCGTGTAAAACGCCTCTATCCCCTGTATTCCGCCCATTTTTAAAATTTCCTCAACGGCTGTATCGTCCCGCAACGAAGTCGGATGCGCAAGAACTACGACTCCTTTCGCCTGATTAATTAAATCTATCGTGTCAATCAAAGATAATTTGTCTTTTTCAACATATCCGGGTCTTCCGACTTTTAAAAATTTTTCAAACGCTTCGTCGAAAGTTTTTACGATTTTTTTTAAGATTAAATATCTTGCTATATGCGGTCTTCCCGGCGTAGTCATTTCTATCATATTAACAAGCTCGCCGTAATCCACGTTTAATCCGCTGTTTTTAAGTTTTTCAATAATAAGTTTTGAACGGCCGTCTCTTGATTTTTTTGAACCCTCGAGAATTTTTAAAAGTTTTTCATTTTTATGGTTGATAAAATAAGCGAGAATATGAACTGATTTTTTCCAGTTCACGCTGAATTCTATGCCCGGAATATATTCTATGTCGGTCTTTTTTACCGATTCTAAAGCGTCTTCCACTCCGGCCACAGTATCGTGATCCGTTATTGAAACGCAATGGATTTCTCTTTTTTTCGCTTCTGAAAAAATTTCCGAAGGCGTAAATGTTCCGTCGGAATAAATGGAATGTATATGCAAATCGGCGTATTTCTTCAAATATTTATTTCTCATTCAGACAATCTGATATAATTTTAATTATTTCGTCTATGTTTCCGGTTTCTTTTCCGTATTTTATGATGCTGGCGTTTTTATCAATTATGTAATAACAGGGTATTTTATCTTTTATCTCGGGAAAAGACTTTATTATCTCCGCGTTATTCGCGCTCGTAGGACTTACAAAAATATCGTAATTTAAATCGAGCGATGAAACGAATGTTTTAAATTCGTCTTTATAAGGATCGTCGAGCGATATCGAAACAATCTTGAATTCCGGATTCTTGATTTTGTCCGCAATTAATTTTATCGAGTTTAATTCTGTCTGCGTATTGATTACCCAGCTACCCCAGAAATTAATGAAAAGGACTTTGCCTTTAAGCCGCTCTAAAGTTATTTCCGTTCCGTCCGCGGCTCTCAACCCGATATTTAAATTCAACTGTCTGACTCCGGATTCGCTTTTTGATTCTTTGGCTGATTTATCGCTTTTGCACGAATTGAAAAAAAGTAAAGAAATGAAAATAATAACCAAATATTTTTTCATCCGCGTTTTTTATCTCCGTTCCGGTTGCTTTCAGTTTTATTCGGTCAAAACCGCCGATTTTGTTTGTTCTCTTGTTTTATTATTAGCAAAGCAACCCGTTTAGTTTCATAATCTTTTTAAAATTAGATATTATACTTAAAAATTATTATTAAGTCAATCAAAAAATGAATTTTCCTTTTTTGAATACTGTTCTTCCGTCTATTTTTACTTCGCCTTCTTTTCGCAAATCCTTTATCATATCCCAGTGAAGAGCCGATTTGTTTTTTGCGCCTGTTTCAGGATACCCGTTCCCTACGGCAAGATGAATTGTGCCGCCGATTTTTTCGTCAAATAATATGTTTTTGATAAATTTTTGTATCGAATAATTCAACCCGAACGCAAACTCGCCAAGATACCTCGCTCCTTTGTCCATATCAAGCATTTTTATTAAAAAATCTTTGTTTTTTTCAGCGTCCGCGTTTATTACTTTGCCGTTTTTAAACTCAAGACTTATTCCGGCAACTTCTATTCCGGACATACATGCAGGAAATTCAAAACATATTTTTCCATTGACTGAATTTTCTACCGGACCCGTATAAACTTCTCCGCTCGGCATATTGAAATATCCGCTGCTATTAATAAATTTTCTTCCTTTTATTGAAAATGATAAATCGGTTTTATTGCCGACGATATGGACTTTATCAGAACCTTCCAATTTATTTATTACTTTTTCCTGATAATCCCAAACTTTTTTCCATTCCTTAACCGGATCAGGTTTGTTTATTTTAACGGCGTTAACAACGAATTTTTCAAAATTCGACAAAGACATTTCCGCGTCCTGAGCATATCCTTCTGTCGGGTAAAGAGCCAACACCCATCTGTTTTTCTTTAAAGTGATTTCGCTTATAGGTTTTCTCGTTTTTCTAAACAACGCTTGTTTTGAAGGATCTACCGCGCTCAAACTCTTTGTATTCACTGAACATAATATATTTATCGAAGCGTCGGCGTTTTTTGCCTCGTAAAGATTTATTTCAGGCAAATACGTTAAATGAGTTTCGTTGCAGTAAGCAAAAAATAAATCCTGCTGGTCGTTCAACGATATGTGAGTAAACGGATGCGCTCCGATTTTAAGCAATTCAATATAAATCTGTTCGATTAACGGGGAAGCCGCTATGTTTCCGAAAACGCTTACTTTCTCTCCTTTTTTGATTTCCAATGAGAAATCGATTAAAAGTTTAGCGTATGAATTCAACGTTTTTTTATCAAGCATTATTATAACTCCTAAAACATAAAAAATATTTGAAAGATTATTTTATGAATTATGCTTTTTGTCAATATTTTTCTTGACAAATTTTTATAAATAAATATTTTATATTGCATTGGAATCTTTCCGGTTTATCCGGATTGCTTAAAAATTTTATCAGCAAAATGGCAAGCTCGCATAGCTCAGCCGGTAGAGCGCCACCATGGTAAGGTGGAAGTCGCCAGTTCAATTCTGGCTGCGAGCTCCATTTTTTTATCTGATTCCATTGATTTGATTTCAAACTTTTTTATAATATTTTGATTTGTTGAATATTTTTTTTCGATTTCCCATACAACTACAATAAACGCCCCTAATCCGAATTTTATCGGAAAAGGATAACCGTATAATTTGCTCTTATTCCTTTTCTGGAAATTCGGCTTTATATAATATTCGAAAATCGTTTCACGATTCCATCGACATTGTTAAAAGTTGAAGATTAAAAAAAACGCTTTAATAAGACACTGTAATTTATATAGGTTTTAAAGCGCTTCAAAAAATATTCTTGTCGTAAATGCAAAAAATGTATAGAAATATGTCAGAAAACCGCCGAGTTCTACTCGGCGGATGAAGGGCATCCGCTTAAAGCGGGGATTTTTAATGGGTTGCAAACCCCTTAATTAAATCGTGTTGCTGCTGCTAATGTGCAGCAACTGCGATTTTAAGTGAAGAAGCCGCCGAGCTCTGCTCGGGGGAGCTTCACTGATAAGATACTTAGGGTTCGGTAAATAATAATTTTGTATATTAAGGAAAAACTATAACAACATTACTGCATTTTCATTTTTCTGGCAAATGCATATTATGGACGAAAAAAAATTATTATTGTTGCAAATAACAACGTTGAAAGCGTTGAATTTTAAATAACCGCAGGTAGCCTGCGCGCGAGGAGCCGCAGGAAACCTGCGGCTCTAAAAAAATAAACCAAACAACCCTGAAAGGGTTGAATTTTATGATAATTTGAAATTCGGGGACGACTAATAAGCTGAAAAAAGTAATACAGCCATTGGCTGTTAAAATTAAGTTGGTGTTTATCAACATGTTTTGTCGGGCAAGGATGCCTAAGATACAATAAAAATCAACTTATTAGTCAGCCCCGAATGCGCTTCCAAAAAGTTCCACTTTTTTACTGGTTGTTTAGGCAGGACGCGGTCAGTATCTTTCTGGGTGCAGTCGCAGAAAGTAGAAGTTTTTTACAACAATCCAAATTAAAAGTCCTGAAATTTCAAAA
>DAINAU010000128.1:0-12538 GCA_036733285.1 bacterium | reverse complement strand
ACAATAACTATATTCTTACTATAATCCTGCTCCATTCCTCCAAGCCGTTCGACAAGGTTTAAAAGAGGTATATTTTCATCTCGTAAATTGAACATTCCTTCGATATAGCTTATATCGTTAGGCAAAGGAACTATTTCCGGAGTTTTTATAACTTCGCGGACTTTAAAAACATTTATTCCATAATGACATTTCTTAACTTCGCCGAATTTGTTTTTTTTCATTATGACAAATTCGATTAATTCCATCAAATTTGTTCCGACTTTTACAACGTCTCCAATAGGTTTTCCCACGTTTTTCCCTCCAGCTTAATAGTAATATAAAGAACGTTCATCGCTACTCAATAATTTTATATGACAGAAAAAAAAAATCAATATATTTATTCATATTAAATACAACCGGGCGCAGTCAGAAATACGGCTACTCTTAATATTCAGATTAAATCATATCGTTGGATACAGCCACGAGTAATACAGCCACGCCAGAAAACAGATTATTACCGCCGCTAAAATTATTATTATATAAAATGTCAAAGTATTATCAGTTATAAATTTTAATTTGTCAAGCCCGCTTTCATCCTGTTTCATCACATATTTGATTTTTTTCAATTTATCTTCTTTGGTTACCGGAAAGCGTCCGAAAAAATTATTTCCGAGATTGAATACGGCAAAAACAATTCCGGATTCATCCGTATAAAATTCCACAAACGAAGCGTAATGAAAACCAAATTTGAAAGAAGGCAGATTCTCATAGACATTTTCGGAAAAAGAATTATCGGTAATTTTTATGATAATTTTATCGTTAGGTTTTAAGTTTCCTATTTTTTTTCCGAGTAATTTGTCTTCTACCGCTTCCGCGCTTAAAAATTTAGGCGATTTCGAATCTATAACAACGGATTCCTTTTTTTTAGAAGTATCGCTATTATCTTTATTTTGTTTTTCTTTATCCTTCTGTTTTGACAAATCGTTTTTTTCAATTTCGCATTGTAATTCTATTCTTCCGGGTATCACGTCGGATAATTTTGTTTTTAATAATTCGGATATAGAGCCGAACTGTTCCTTATCGGCGTATTCAAGCATATCTTCTCTGAATTCCGGTTCTTTTAAAGCCGCCGTCAATACCGTCATTATATCTTCGGTAATAGGCTGGTTTATGGTATCCGCTTTTTTTATGGAAAAATCAAACAATTTATCTTTTAGCAAATCCCAGTTCATTTCGATTATAAGATCCTGATACAGATTTGGTTTAAGGGATGCTAAAGCTTGTTTAAAGCCGCATTCTTTTGTTTTTCTTATTATCGAAAAAAAGATTAATCCGTATGCGAGCAATTTCACGGATTTCAATTTAATCTTAAATATAATTTCTTCGTTGATTTCAGTCAGGTTTTCCCTTGCGTTATCAGACGTATTGCTACCGTTCATTTTTTTCTCCGTTAATAATATTAAACGTTAAAATAAATTCCGACCCTTTTCCAAATTCCGATTTTAATTCTATTTTACATTTTAATACGGCGGAATATTTTTTTATCAGATACAATCCTATCCCGAACCCGCCGCTGTTCGAGGTTATTTTATTGTCCACCTGATAGAATCTGTCAAAAATTTTCGTCAGATGTATTTTGTCAATCCCTATCCCCGTATCTCTTACCGAAAGAATAATTTCATTTTCGGATTTTGTCAACTCAATAAAAATCGAACCGTTTTCTTTATTATATTTAATGGCGTTTGTAATCAAATTATTTATAATTATTTCAAGAAGTTGTTTATGGGATTCCAAAAGAAATCTGTCTGTTTTGTCGTATAAAAATTCAATACTTATGTTTCTCGCTTTTGTCATAGGTTCGTATAAAGCTATAGAATTGTCTATCATCTGAGTCAAATCCACAAACTCGCGTTTTTCCTTGAACATTTTTTCTTCCGACCTCGTTATATCAAGAAGCGAATTAATTATCCCAAGCAGTTTGTTAATATTTTTGTCAATAATGCCGACGGCTTTCAGCTGTTTTTCATTCAATTCTCCCAATTTTTTTTCTTCGAGAAGATTTATGTAGCCGAGTATTGAAACAAGCGGGGTTCTCAATTCGTGACTCACGTTTGAAACAAAATTATCTTTCATAGTATCAAGTTTTTTCAATTGTTCGTTAGTGTCGATGATTTTTCTGTTTTGCTCGAGCAATTCGTTTCGAGCCGAATTGATTTTTTTTGTCTGATGTTTTATCGCTTTTTTTAAAGTAAATATCCAGATTAGCGAAATCGCGAAAATAATCGCAAAAATAAAAAGAGTCAGAACTGAAATAAAAATAATTTTTCCGAATTGAACTCCTTTTTTTTCATTGAGCGAAAACCATTTATTATAAATGTTATCGTATTCAGAACTTAATTTCAAACTGTTGATAGCTTTGTTCAAAATGCTTTTTAACAATTCATTGTCTTTATTGAGACCTATGCAGAAATCGGACGCCGCGACATTTCCATCAAGAATGGAAATATTTTTTAATTTAAGAGTGTTCATCAAATAGACGCCGACATATTTATTCCCCACAAAAGCGTCGACAAGTTTATTGTTCAAATAAAGAATCCCATCTTTTTGGTTGTCGGTAAAAATTATTGACGAACTAACGTTTTTTTTTACGATTTCCTCGCAAACGTCTCCCTTTTGAACCGCGACTTTTTTCAACGTCAAATCCTCGAGTTTTTTTATATTCAACGGATTGCCTTTTAATACGAAAATATTTCTTGACGTTGATAAATACGGAATGGAGAAATCTATTATTTCCAGTCTTTTCGGAGTGTGAATGATTCCGCATATAATGTCGCCGTCTTTATTCAACAAAGCCGGTATCGCTTTTTCCCATCGCAGAGGTTTGAATACCGGTTTTATACCCAAAACTTTTGAAATGGTTTCGACCAATTCGACTCCGAAACCGGTCATTTTTTTTGTGTTCGCGTCTTCAAATTCAAACGGCGGAAAATAATGATCGCATAAAACTATTATTTCTTTTTTTTTATCTAAATATTCAAGTTCGGCTTTTGTAAATTCGATTAACGGTTTGGCATAAACCAAATCCGGCAGAAAAAACAATAAAAAAACGCCGATAAAAATCTCGGATACGCGCAAATTTTTCATTCTGTTTTTCATAAAACAATGAAATAATGTATTTTCATATTTTAATGTCGTATTTTGTTATTAGCTTTGAAATGTATGACCTGTCAATATCGAGTTTTTCAGCCGCTTCCTTGCGGCTGCCTCCGCACCTCGCGAGCATATTGTGAATATATTCTTTTTCAAATATCGTCTGAGCTTCTTTCAGAGGCAATCCGCTATTGAACAAATCGTTTTTACTTGTTGAAATTTGATTTTTTAAAATAAACAAATCCTTGGTTAATTCTATTTTATCGCCGGATAAAACCACGGCTCTTTCGACGGCGTTTTGAAACTCTCTGATGTTACCGGGCCATTCGTATGATTGAAGCAGTTTTATTATTGAAGAATCGTATTTTTTTAACGGCGTCCCGAATTTGCCGCAAAACCGCCTTAGAAAATAATCGAACAATTCTTTAATGTCTTCCAATCTGCGTCTTAATGGTGGCAGTTCGATTTTTATTACGTTTAACCTGAAAAATAAATCCTCGCGAAAAAAACCGTTTTTCACCGATTCTTCCAGATTTATATGAGTCGCCACTATTATCCGGACGTCGATTTTTATTGGCTGTTCGCTTCCGAGCCTGTAAATTTCGCCTTCCTGAATCGCTCTTAAAAGTTTGGGCTGAAATTCAACCGGAAGATTTCCTATCTCGTCCAAAAAAAGAGAACCGCGGTCCGCCATTTCAAATCTTCCTATTTTTTTTACCACCGCTCCGGTGAACGCGCCTTTCTCATATCCGAACAATTCGCTTTCAAGCAGCGTCGACGGTATTGCCGAACAATCCACCGAAACAAAATTATTTTTTGAACGGCCGCTTAACGAATGAATGTATTTAGCGAAAACTTCTTTGCCCGCGCCCGTGTCGCCGTTTAATAAAACCGTAACGTCTTTATCCGCTATTTTTTTTGCAAGCTCTATTGATTTTCTTATTTCAAGCGAAGAACCAATTATTTCTATTCTTGAATTGTCTTCCGCGGCGGTTTGTTCAGCGTAATTATTTTTTAAAATTTTGTAGCTTAAAGTTTTTTTTATGAAATCTCTAATGTCTTTTATTTCAAACGGTTTGCATATATAATCTAACGCTCCGAGTTTCAACGCTTTAACCGCGGAATTTACGTCGGATACCGCGGTCAGCATAACCACAAGCTGATTCGCAAATCTTGCTTTTATCATTTTCAGCGTTTCAATTCCGTCTATTTCCGGCATAATGATATCGAGAAAAACAAGGTCCGGCGTTACTTTTGATATGATATCTACCGCTTTAAAACCGTTGTTTGTAACGTAAACTTCATATTCGTTTTCAAATAATTCCTGAAAAAACTGCAATACGTTTTTTTCGTCGTCGATAAATAACAATTTTTGTTTCATTAACAATAATACCTTTTTTTAAACACTACTTCTCCATATTCGAGAGCGCATATTTCAGAACGAAGAATAATTGTTTGATTCGCGATTTCCCCCGATATTTTTGTGGCTAAAGTGACAGTCTGTTCGCTTAACATTACGCCTCTGCAATTTTCTAAAATCGTTCCGTTTTTTAAAAAAACTTTTGAAAATATTATCTTAGAAATATTTTTGTCGTCGATTTCAAGTTCGTTAAATATCATAAAAATATCAAAAAAAATCCGAATAATTTATTTTTAACAATATTACTATACTATCTTGATTTTTGCAATAAAAAAACCGTCGGTTTCCGAAGACGGATAAATTAAAACTCCTTTATCGGTCTGATAATAATTATTAATTCCTTTTAACAGTTCTGGATTAATTCTTATTGTTACCGCTTTTTTAAACGACGCAACCGCAGTTTCAACCGCTTTAAAAGTTTCTTCGTATAAAATCGAACACACGGAATAAACGATTACGGTTCCCTGTCCGGCGGATTCGATTATTTTTTTTAATCCTAATATTTGGACGCCGGATAAAACGGCTATATCTTTTGAAGTCATTGAAAAAAGTTTTCCCGGATACCTTCCGATTATTCCGGAACCCGAACAAGGCGCGTCGAATAAGACCGCGCAATTTTTTTTTGATTTCGATAAATTTACCGGCAACCAATTTAAATTCCCGTTTAAAATTTTGAAAAAATCGGCGTTTAAAAAATTTCGACTGATATTTTTTTTCATCAAATTAATTCTTCCGATATCGGAATCCATTGACAAATACGATATGTTTTCTTTTTCTTTTGACAAATTGCGGACGGTCATTAGTTTGCCTCCGGGAGCGGAACATACGTCAAAGAAAAATCTTGGCGAATCCAAATCGTTTAATTCCGAAGCGCATATCGCCGCGCATATCTGAGACGAAACATCCTGAATATACGCGAACCCGTTTTTAACCGCTGAAAGCTCGCCGATTTTAGCGTTCAGCTTAAGAACCTTTATGCAATTTTCCGGCAATCCGGTTATATCAGTTAAAACGCCTTCCTGATTAAGCGAATCAATAACCTGATTTTTAGAGCTTCTTTCAGCGTTAACTCTTAAAAAATAATTCGGAGAACTATGATATGATTTTAATATATCTTCAAGCCGGTCGTTGAGATATTCCTGATTTTTCAATAATTTGATAAACCATTCCGGTAAAGAATATTTGATTTCAAAATCAAGTTTGTTTATCTTATCTAATATTATTGATTTTTCAGCGGAAATTTTTTTCAATAAAGCGTTGACAAAATTACCAAAATTGTTTCCCGATTGTTTTTTTGAATAAGTCACTATTTCATCGACCAAAGCGTATGCCGGTCTGGAAGAAAACAAGATTTCGTATATGCCCGAGTATAAGACTATTTTTTCTTTGCGCTTAAGTTTTCCTAAAGGTTTGACAGAATACCAATTGATAATCCGTTCGAGAAGCGTTTTGTTTTTTACTACGCCGGAAACGGCGTTTCGTATTGAAGCTTTGAATTTAAATCTTGCATTTGAAAAAGAGAACCGTTCGATTTTTTTATTAAAAACGCTTTTTACTTCGTAATTTCCGGATAAAAAAATTTCGTTCAGAATTTCAGATATTATCGAATAATACGAATGCGCATCGTTCTCAACCGCGTTCTGAATTTCTTTATTTTGTCCGGTTCGGTTGAACAACTGCCGAAGTGTCCTGAATAGTTTTATTTAAAGCGTTGGAAAAAATCGAGTTTTGAACGTTCTGCATATTATCTTCGATTGAAGCCGCCAAATCATAATTTACAGCGGGATAATTTTTTTTCTGTTTCATATATAACGCAAGATATTCCGAGTATAATTTCCAATTAGATTCTTTATATTCTTCGCCGTTAATTATCATATTTAGATTTTCAACGGCTTTATCTGTTTTTCCGTCGTTTTCATATATGATTGCCGTTTGAACAATCGCGTCCGCTTTTATGTAATCGGCGTCCGGATTCTTTATCAGTCCTTCAAGTATATTCAAAGCTTCGTCGCGTTTTTTTTGTTGCGATAAAGCCATTGCTTTTCCAAGCAAACCAAGAACCTCGAATCTTGAATCGGAATTTGATTTCAGAAATTTATCATAATTTAAAATAGCTTTGTCGAAGTCTTTTTTTCTATAATACGCGTCCGCTATATTCAACAAAATAATTTTCGCCTGATTTGAACCTGTATAAGTGCCGTAAGCTTTTTCAAATTCCGCGATAGACTGGTCGAAATTTGAATTTGCCGTAAAAGCCGCGTTAGAATATTTCTCCAGCGCCGAAACGTAAAGCTCGTTCGCGTTTGATTTTTTATTTTTTATTACCGCTATTATTCCGACAAGCAAAACTACAGCGACCGCAAAACCTATAAGAAACGGTTTTATGCGGTTTTTATTGTTTTCAATCGCAATTTTAATTTTTGATATGAGTTCCGCGAGATCGTTTTTTTTCATATCATGTTTGCTTATTCTGATTTTTTCCATAAATCCAAATTCCGCCTTGTAAAAATACTATAAATTTTATTTTTGTAAGTTCGCCTTTTTTTTAATTGCTCCAAATATACTTTTTTTTTTTGATTTGTCAAGAATAGATTTTATACATTAATAATCAAACGTAATTTTATTTTTTTTAATTTTGTATAAGTATTTTTTCCCCGCAATGCGGACATTTTTCAGAATCGAAATATTTCTTTACCGAATATCCGCGGCGTTCGATAAGCGTTTTTCCGCATTCGGGGCAATAAGTGTTGGAAGAATTTTCCATATTCGCATTTCCGGTATAAACATATTTCAATTTTGTTTTACCGTATTCAAACGCTTCGCGTAAAATCTTTTCGGGAGTGGGCGGATTCGAACATTTGTATCTCGGAAAATATCTTGAAAAATGAAGCGGAATTTCATTAGAAATAGACGCAAGCTCGTCGACAAGATTTTTAATCTTTTCCATAGAATCGTTTAAATCCGTAATAATCAAGTTCGTCGCTTCAACAACTACGCCGTTTTTATGCAGCGTTTCTATCGTATTCAAAACGGTTTTAACGTTTCCCGCTTTGCAATTTTTTTTGTAAAATTCATCGTCGGCTCCTTTCAAATCTATATTTGCGCCGTCGATTTTCGAAACGAGCTCCGATAACGGTTCGGGATTAATCATACCATTGGAAACCAATACGTTTCGCAATCCGTTTTTTTTAAACAAACCCGCGACGTCGCTTACAAACTCGAAATTTATTATTGGTTCGTTGTATGTAAAAGCGATTCCGATATTATTTTTGTTAGACGTCGCGATATCCAGAAGTCTGACTCCCGTTATATCGTTTAATAAAGAAAAATCAAGACTTTGCGATATATCGGAATTCTGACAAAACAGGCATTTCAGATTGCAGCCGGCGGACCCGATGGATAAAATTTCTTTTCCCGGAAAAAAATGATACATAGGTTTTTTTTCAATAGGGTCAAACGAAGCCGCCGATATTTTTCCGTATATCAAGGATTCAAGCGTTCCAGAAATATTTTTTCTTGCTCCGCAAAATCCGGCGGCGTTTGGTTTTATAACGCACCGGACAGGACATAAAAGACATTGAACATCTCCAGAACTCAATGTCCTGAAATATTTCGTTTTATTCATCTTTTTCCATCCGTAAAAAACCGCCGGCAACCGCGAAGTATCTCAAAACATTGCTGCCCGCTTGTTAAAAAAAACTTCTATTCTTTTTCCGATGTTTTAAATTTTTCGTTTATTCGAGAATTTATCGGAGCATTATCTTTAGGGACGGCGGTAAAAATATAAAGTTCCGACAACGACCCTGAATCGTCGTTTTTTGAATACCCTGAAAAACAATCAATATAAGAAAGAAGCTCGATAGCAGGTTTAACATAATACGCCAATGCGTCTTTAGGATTAGATTCGTCGATAAATACCCCGACTATATCAGAAGCTATGGAAGCAAATTGTTTGAAATCAAAATAAAAAAAACCGTTGGCGTCGGTCAAAACGTTTTTCATCTCCGCGATTTTTTCCAGTTTGTCGAGCGTTTTTTCTTTTGGCGAATCTATAATATTTTTAATATTTTTTTCCGAGCTTATCACCATAAAATTATCCTTAAAAAAATAAGAAGGCGGATTCAATTTTGTTCCGGCAATCATAAGTTTATTTATTTGATTGTTTTTGTATTCTGATTTTTCAAGTCTAAAATCACCGGGACGCCGCCCTTCTTTCGCTAAAAATTTTTCACTGTTTTGAAATATCAAATCAATTTTTTTCTTATCTTTGACTTCGGCGAAAAGAGCTATTGAATTCAAAGCGTTTAGAGGGTTTGAAACAATCGAATTCAAATCAATATCAAACAAAGCAAGGGAAACCTGCCCTTTAAAATTTTCTAAAAAATCTTTTCTAAAACTTAACCTGATATTTTTTTCGAAATTTTTTATCAGACCGTCGGCGTTTTCTTTTAATTGGGGAGGCAGAGCGTTTATGTAATATTCATATATGCCCGAAGCATCTAAAAGATTTGTCGTTAAAAAAAGCATCGCGTTCATCGGAACAAACCGCGCCGAGTCTAATTCGCCGGATTTTTTTTTGTATATTTCGAGAAGTTTTTGATTTTTCGCGTATTGATTATACAATGTGTAGGATTTAATGATAGTTTTCGTTCTGACGTCAAAACTCGAACCTGTAGCCGTAATATTATTCCACAATTCAAACGCTTCCTTCGCGTTTTTATTTTTTGAAAGCGCCGGCAAATTCAAAAGCGTTTCGCTAATCTCGTTAGGTTTAAAATAAATTGAAACTTGTTTGTTCAAACCGATTTTTTGAAAAGTTTTTTGAAACTCGAGATTATCTAAAATGGATTTGGTTTGGATTCCGGAAGCAGTATCCGCGCTTTTTTTGATTAACTCGACGTCGTTTGAAATAAATAATATTTTATCGGTTATGCAGAAACTTATTTCGTATGCGGTTTCTTCGTCAAGCGCGTTTAAAGCAAGCAATCCGCCCCCTCGAAGCGAGAATTTCAACGTTTTTATTTTTGCGGAATTATACTCCGTCGCAGAAATCGAAGCTTCTTTTGACCCCGACAAAAAATACTGAAGATTTTCGTCAATTTTTTTTAAAGCCGAATCCGACGAAAATTCCGATAAAATCATAAAATAAGGCATTCCGTTTTTTAGAGTGAAAGAAAACGCAAAATCATTTCCGATTAAATCAATGAAATCGGAAACTGCCGGTTTAAATTTGAAATTTTTTTCAAATTCACTCGCGTCTAATTTTTCGATTTCGGTTTTAAATTCCTGAACCGCCGGATAACTTGTAAGCTGTTTGTAAAACGCGCCGTTTATGAATTCGGAATATGTTTTGTTTAAATCTTTGCATCTGAAAACTATCATAGAATCGTAAGGAAGATAGCGCATTAAATCGTATTGACCCGCGTTTTGATTCGGGTTTTTTAACCCTGCGTTTTTTTCTTTTTTAGAGCAAGCAGAAAAAAACGATAAAATTAAAATTAAAAAACAGAAAAAAAATATTTTTATTTTCGACATTATTTTTCCTCGAAATATTTCATAAGAATTTTTTCTATGTCTTTAATAGAATCCCTTTTTACTCCGGCTCTTAGCGCATATTTCACAATTTCCGTAGCCGCTTTATTATAGATGTTGATTTCTTCGGTTGGCGTCTCGTTTTTTTCAGCGTCGCCGCCGCTTTTATCCGGTTCTTCAGGTTGAACCGAAACTGAAGATATTGCGATTTTATCGCCGAGTTTTACGTCGGCTGAATCGGAGTAGTCTCCGGATTCAACCTTAGATTTTAGTTTATCGTAAATAGGCTGGACCTTTTCAAACATATCCTCTGCGATTTTTAATAAAGGACCTCGTTTGTTTTGGCTCGCTTTCCCGAGTCCTCTTATTTTTGAAAAAGTTGCGCGGACATTCTGCATAACTTCAAAGCGTTGTTTTATATTTTCTATTTCGTCAAGGAATCTTAAATCAAGCATTACTTTGATAAATCTGACTCCTTCAAATCCGAAATTGTTTCCCCAGTCAGGACCTAATTTGAAACCGCCGCTGTCGTCAGGTTTATTCGCTATTAATGAATAATATTTATGGGCTTCTTTGTAATATGAATCTTGAAGAACAGATAAATTCAAATCGCCGGCAAGCCAAGCCGCTCGAATTGCGCAAACCGCTTTTTTCGTGTCCGGAAGACTTTTTTCATTAAAATAATTATAACAGTCTATCGCAAGAATAAACGACGCGAGCGACGTCTCAAGATTTTTTGATTCTTCAAAATTAACTCCGCTGATATTCTTTATCAATTCTTTTCTCTGATTCTGATTTTTTATTGCAGTTATGCGAAGATTTTTTATTAGTTCGGTTTCTTTTTCCGTATAATTTTGTTTTTGTTGATAAAGAGAATTAAAATCTGAAATCAAAGAACTGTAATAACATTTGGGACAGGTTATAACTTCATAAACAAAAGGAGCGACAGGAATTCCCTGATAATCTTTGTAAAACGTTCGTAATTCTTCGTTCATATTTATACTGACCTGACGCATAGAACCGGTAAGCATAAATTCTTCCTTAAACTGGTTCTCGCATACGGGACATTTTCTTGATTCTTTTTTAAAAGTGGATAAAGCTCCCATATTTTTACCTCGCAAATTTAATTTTGAAACGGCGTTCAATTAAAAATAATTTGTAAAATCGAAAAATCGTCGGAAAATGTTTTAAAAAAATTTATTTTCCGAATTTCCGAATGAATATCATTTATTGTAATTTGTTTATGTTTGTAATTATTAATTAGCAGAGACTCGAAATCGTTAAAAGATAAAGTATCGGTTTCTGAAATTGGTATCTCAAAAACGCCGTCGCTAAAAACATAAAGCGAATTATAAATGCCAATCTCGACAACGTCGCTCTCAAACGAAACTCCTTGCGTAACTCCGATAACCGAATTTTTTTTTATTGCGAGTCTGTGAATTTTTTTCGAGAATTCAGAATCCCCTGAAATAAGTATCGCGGGCGGATGTCCGGCGGAAGCGTAATATAAAGCGCGCAGTTTTTTATTATAAACCCCGTACCAGAAAGTAAAAAACATATTGCCGTGTTTTTCCATCTGAAACGTTTCGTTTAATCCGTATAATACCTGACTCGGATCTCTATAGTCCACGTTAAGCATTTTGCTTGAATTCAATACGTTCATAATTGAAATAGACAATAACGCCGCTCCGATTCCGTGTCCGCAAACGTCAAGCAAAAAAATCGCGAAATTATCCTCGTCTATCCATCTGTATCCGAAAGAATCTCCGCCCAAATCGTCGGAAGGAATAAATATCCAATCCGCGGTTAATTCGCCCGTTAAAGGTTTGGGCAGCAAAGACAAGACATAATTTGCCGCTCGTTTCAGTTCCTCCGCGAGTTTATGCTGACTTTTTAACAGTTCTTCATACGCCTTATCGCGTTCAATTAAATTCGAGTATGACGCCGAATGATATCTGATGCGCGCGTTTAATTCGAGCTTATCCGGCAATTTCACAAGATAATCGTTTGCGCCGCATTTGAAAGATTCGGCTTTAATAGACGCGTTTTCTTCAGACGATAAAACTATTATGGGAACGTTTTTTGTCGAAGGATTCGACCGGAAATATTTTACCATTTCGATTCCGTCGGCGTCCGGCATAACTAAATCCTGGAGTATGACCGTAGGATTAATCTCATTTACCGCGGCTTTTGCCTTATCCGCCGTATTGTAAAAATTCAAATCTATATCGTTTTCTTCTTTCAGCATACTGCCTACGACAATCCCTATTGTCCTCTGGTCGTCTATAAGCAATACTCTGATGTTAGATTTTTTCTTTTCCATAAAAAAAAAATGCAGGCTCCAAAATTTTGCAGCCTGCATTTTGTCATAAAAAAATTTAATTCTAAAACTTTATTTCAAATTAGAATGAATACGATACGCGGGCTGTAATACGGTTTGAATCCGGATTTGCGGCA
>DAINAU010000127.1:0-12615 GCA_036733285.1 bacterium | reverse complement strand
TTTTTGCATTTTCCCCTTGTTTTTTTAAGCTTTTTGGATTTTCGGGCGGAAACTAATTATGCAACTTAATTTGATTGCTTTACTTTCGAATAAAATCATTTTTAAAAGAATTGTTTAAAAGTACTGCCGATATAACTCAGGATTATGATAAAAAAATTTTACTTCTTTCTGTTCATATTTTTTCAAAACATTTTTTATTCAATATCGAATAATATCTGATTGTTTTTTACGGCGTCGTTCTTTTTTATATAAACGTTTTTAACGGTTCCGGCAATGCTTGAAAATATTTCGCTTTCCATTTTCATAGAATCCATAACGCAAATCATATCGCCGCGTTTAATATTATCTCCGGTTTTAATAGAAACCGCTGTAATTATTCCCGCCATAGGAGCTCTCATTGATTTTATCTGCGGTTCGATATTTTCAGCCGGCGAGATTGTTTGATTAATGATGACCGGTTTATTTTGATTTTTTTCCTGATCAATATCTTTATTTTTCAAAATAGGAATCAGTTCTTCAATACTCACTTCATAGACGTTATTATTAATTTTCATATTAAGTTTTTCAGGCGTCAACTGTTCTACGTCGACCAAAAAATTCTGATTATTGACTTTAATATTGTATTTTTTCATAATTATTCCACTCGGCTTATTTTAAATTCTTCCATACTGATAAATTATAATTATTAAATCCTTTATCCAATGAATTAGTCAATGACGCATGTCTTGTTTTGATAAAAATCAGCCCCGCTGAGATAACCGCTATTTTTTCAAGCCGCTCGATATCGCTTTTGGGATTGGCCGCAATATTTATTGTTATTTCTTTTTTTTTGCAGAATTTTTGAAAAACCGACGTCAAGATAAAAAATATTCCGAGCAAAATAAAAACAAGCGTCATTCCTATCAGCATCAAAACCAATCCATAAAGAAATTCTTCGTTATTTATAAGGTTCATAATTATAAAGGCATATTTCCGTGTTTTTTATAAGGTCTTAATTCTTTTTTCGAACGAGTCATTTCAAGCGAATTAATTAATTCTATTCTCGAGTATTGAGGTTCAATAACCATATCTATTATTCCCAAATTTGCCGATTGAATCGGGTTGGAAAACATTTTTTTATATTCGTTGATTTTTTCGAGTTTAAACAATTCCGGATTTTGAGACACGGCTATTTCTTTTCCGTATATAACTTCTACTGCTCCTTCAGCTCCTAAAACCGCGACATCGGATTTAGGCCAGCTTATAACCCTGTCATAACCCAATGATTGCGAAGCGAGGGCTATGTAAGCTCCGCCGAACGCTTTACGCGTTATTAAAGATATTTTAGGAACCGTGGCTTCTGCAAAAGCGTATAAAATTTTAGCGCCGTGTCTGATAACTCCGCCATATTCCTGATTGACTCCGGGAAGATAACCCGGAACATCGACGAAATTAATTATCGGGATATTAAAACAATCGCAGAATCTCACGAATCGTGAAATCTTATCCGAAGAATTTATGTCAAGACAACCCGCGAAAAATTTCGGCTGGTTCGCTGTTATTCCGACAGTCTTGCCGTTCAATCTTCCAAAACCCGTAATTGCATTTTGAGCAAAATATTGATGAACCTCGAAAAAATCGTTATTGTCCAATACTGAAATTATGATTTGTTTCATATCGTAGCTTTTTTTTGGATCGTCGGGAAGTATTTCATCAAGATGCGGAATTGACCGAATCGGGCTATCCGACAATTCAAAAGCGGGAGGTTGTTCGGAATTATTTGAAGGCAAAAAAGACAAAAGCTTTTTTATTCCGGCAAAACATTCCTGTTCTGTTTCATAATAAAAATGGGCGTTTCCGCTGATATGATTATGAGTCATAGCGCCGCCGAGTTCTTCGACGGTAACTGTTTCCGAAGTAGCCTGTTTAATTACATTTGGACCTGTGATAAACATTTTACTAATATCTTTAACCATAAAAACAAAATCGGTAAGAGCCGGCGAATACACCGCTCCGCCTGCGCATGGTCCCAGAATCGCGGATATTTGAGGAATGACGCCGGACGCTACAGAATTCAATCTGAAAATTTTTCCATATGCTTCAAGCGAAAGAATTCCTTCCTGAATCCTCGCTCCGCCCGAATCGTTTATCTGAATAAAAGGCGTTCCGCATTCCAGAGCTTTTTTTAGAATATTGCAGACTTTGACTCCCTGGGTTTCGCTCATCGAACCTCCCATAAAAGTAAAATCTTGAGACGATATATACGCAAGTCTTCCGTTAATTTTTCCCGACCCGGTTATTATGCCGTCTCTAAATTCTTTTTTATCCGGCATATCAAAATTCACGCATCTGTGCATAGCCATTGAATTTAATTCTACGAACGTATCTTTATCAGCGAGCATATCAATTCGTTCTTCGGCGGTTAATTTGTTTTTGTTATGCTGAAACTCGGTTCTTTCAGTAGATATTTTAGATTCGATGATTTTTGTTTTTATCTCATTATAAGTTTCAAGCATAATATCAATCCTTCCCGAGCAATAATAAATTAATCTCGATGATTTCGCTGTTTATCGCCGAATAACTGCAAAGAATTTCATTTCCTTTGGGCGAAAATTCGCAGGTCAATTCGTTGATTTCAGGCGTATTTGTCAATCTTTTAAGTTCGGAGCCGTCAATGTTCACAATAAATATTTCCTGATTGTTGTCAAGTTCGCTCAAAAAAATAATTTTTTTTCCGTCTGGCGAAAAATCAGGCGAACCGCTAATCCCTTTCGTATAAGATAATCTTTTTTTATTTTTAGTTAAAACGTCGTATAACCATATTTCATATTTTCCGCTTTGGTTGGAAGTATAGGCAATTAGTTTTCCATCCGGCGACCATTTCGGAGCGGATTCGTTGAATGATAGTTCAGGGTCGGAATCCTCTTCGCTTATTATAATTTCAGAGTCTTTTCCGTCAATTGAGATTATCGAGATTTTATTTTTTCCTTTATCCAAAATCTGATAAGCTATTTTTTTCGTGTCCGGCGACCAGGAAGGCGCTGATTCGTTCAATTCGGAACAGGTTAATTGTTTTACCTCGCCTCCATTTTCTTTTATTATCCATATATCGTCGTTTCCGAGTTTGTTGGAAACGTATGCGATATAATTTCCGTCCGGCGACCAGACGGGTTCTTTTTTTATCTCGAATATGGAATTTTTGGTTATCCAATTAATCGGTTTTTGACTTTTTAAAATCTCCATTATTTTACCGCTTCCATCCGAATTAAAATAGCAAATGGAATAAGTATTGTTAGTATTCGATATAAAAATTATTTTTTCGCCGTCGGGCGACCAGCTCGGATATAGATTTTGTTTGTTGTCGTTTTTAGCGGGGACCAACAAAATTTTGCGCTCGATTTTTATTTGAGAAGCCGCGGCATTTTCAATATTAAACTTAGGTTTTTTTATCAAATACAGCGAAAAATAAATTCCAATAATAATCGCTATTATCGCGGCTATTGATTTAACCGGATTTTCTTTAATATAGAACAAAAGATTCAAAAGAGAGCCGGTAAATAAATTGTCTTTGAACGTGAAAATTTCTTCTTTATCAAGGTCAAACTTCTGTTTCATAATCGCAAATAATAGTTTTCAATAATTTATTCGCATTCGTATGGTTTGCCTATTGCGGACGGAGACGTGGATTTGCCAATAAAACCGGCCAGCGCTATAATTGTCAGAACATACGGAAGCATCTGAATAAATTGAGACGGGATTCCGGAACCTACGCTTTGCAAAGTAATTTGAATCGCCTCGGCGCATCCGAATAGCAGACAAGCTGCCGCAGCTCCAACAGGCGACCATTTCCCGAATATAACCGCGGCTATGGCTATAAATCCTCTGCCGTTAGACATTCCGTCGGTGAATTGATGCTGGTCAAGGGCGAGCCAGGCGCCGCCGAGTCCGGCAAAACATCCGCTTAATAAAACGCAGACGTATCTTATACGATTTACTTTTACTCCGAGAGTATCAGCGGCTTCCGGATGTTCGCCTACAGCGCGAAGTCTCAATCCGAATACGGTTTTAAAAATTACATAATGCGATAATACGACTATTATCGCGGTAAAAATAATAAACGGATTTCCGATTATTTGATTTATTGTTTCTATGATTTGAAGATTTCCCGGAATTATTTTAAATATTTTTATTCCTTCAACTCGCGCGGAATTGCTGGAACTGTCAAAAAATATTTTCAGAAAAAATTTAGTCAGACCTACTGAAAGCAGATTTATTGCGACTCCGCTTATAATCTGGTCCGCTTTAAATCTGATTGATATTATTGCGTGAACTAAAGCGGTAAGCATTCCGCATATCACCGCCGAAAATAATCCGAACAGAGGGCTGCCGGTAAAATAGGTTCCGAGTATCGCGGCAAACGCGCCGTTCAGCATTATGCCTTCAAGCGCAATATTAGTGACTCCGCTGCGTTCTGAAAATACGCCGCCCATAGCTGCAAGAATATACGGTATGCTTATCCGTATTAATTGCGCTAAAAAAACAATCGAAAACACATTAGTCAAAAATTCCCACATTTTTTAACACCTGAACCGGATTTTTCCGTATTTTTTTATTTTGCCGATTTAAACAATAACCGTCTTACTTCGGAGCTCGCCGCAACCACAAAAATTATTACAACCGCCTGTAAAATATCGACAAGTTCTTTTGGAACCACAGAATTAATTACAAGTCCGCCCTGACTTAAAATTCCAAACAGCAATGCCGCGGCTATAACGCCGCCTGGATGATTTTTTCCAAGCAGAGCGACCGCTATTCCCATAAACCCGAGACCCGAAGAAAAACCTTCCTCGAAATAATATTTATATCCCAAAACAAAATTAATTCCGACAATTCCCGCTAATCCGCCGGATATCGCCATTGACAAAGTAATTAATTTTTTTACATTGACGCCGGCTGTTTCCGCAGCCGAAGGATTAAACCCTACCGCCCGCAATTCATATCCGAATTTTGTTTTCCATAAAACAATATATACCGCCAAGCAAGCCAGCAGACTCAAAAAAAACGAAATGTTTGAGGCGGAACCTTTGAATACCGGAAAGTATTCGTATAATCTCGTTAGCTTTGCGTTTTCAATTATATCTTTTGTATGGAGCGTTTCCGGAACTTTAAAATATGTTACAACAAGATAATTGACTAACGCCATTATGATAAAATTCAGCATTATAGTGTTTATGACTTCGTGAGAACCAAGTTTCGCCTTTAAAATTCCAGGTATGAATCCGGCTATGAAACCAGCCAGAAAACCTGATAATATGCAAAGAATAACAGTTATTATAAAAGGAGTTCCAGCCGGAAGATACGCTCCGGTAAGAGCCGCTGCAAAAGCTCCTAAATAAAGCTGTCCTTCGGCTCCGATGTTAAACAATCCCGTTCTGAAAGCAAACGCCACAGACAACCCGACAAGTATTAACGGAGTAGTCTTAAAAATAACCTGACCGATTCCGTATGGATTAAAAATTGTTCCTTCTAATAATATTTTATAAACTTTAAGAGGAGATTCTTTGTATAAAAGAATCAGAATATCGCTGACAAGCAGAGCAAGCGCCACTGCAAAAATAGGAGTTAATATTTCAATAAGTAATTTTTTTTTGCCGTCGTTCATTTCTCAGCTCCGGTCATCAGCATTCCAAGCTCGTCTTCGCTGGTTTTTTTCGAATCGAGTATTTTCACGATTTTACCTTTATATAAAACCGCTATCCTGTCGCTCAACGATAATATTTCAGATAATTCGGCGGAAATCAGCAGACAAGCTTTATTATTATCGCGGGCTTTTAATATTTGTTTATGAATAAATTCAATCGCTCCTATATCTACTCCGCGAGTGGGTTGAGCCGCAATAAGCAGTTTAAAATCACGGTTGAATTCTCTGGCTATAATGACTTTCTGCTGATTGCCCCCTGATAAACCTTTAGACGCGACTTTTTTATCCGCCGGTCTAATATCAAAAGATGAAATGCGTTCGTCGCTATGCCGGTTTATCGCGTTTTGTTTAAGAAATCCGTTAGATGAAAATAAATGCTGCTGTCCGAGAATCAGATTGTCGCTTATACTGTATTCTAAAACTAATCCGCGTTTATGTCTATCTTCGGGAATATGAGAAATTCCTCGTTCCAATCGTTCAAAAGTCGAAACAGAGGTAATGTCCGCGTTTAAAAATTTTATCTCGCCGGACGCGATTTTATCCGAATTCAAATTCATTATTGATTCGATTAACTCGGTTTGACCGTTTCCTTCAACTCCGGCAATTCCGAGAATTTCGCCGGCGCATATCTGAAAACTCACGGAATCAAGCGCAAGCGTCTCCTTATTTTTTCGGACTGATAAATTTCTAACGGAGATTACTTCTTCTCCTTTGACCGCGTCATTTTTTTCAACCCGCAGTAAAACCTCTCTGCCGACCATCATTTTTGCTATTTCCTGAGGCGTTGTGTTTTTCGACGCTAAAGAGCCGACAGTTTCGCCCTGACGCATAACTGTGATTCTATCGGATATTTCCATTACTTCGTCGAGTTTATGCGTAATTATTATTACGGTTTTTCCCTGCGCCACAAGCGATTTTATCACTTTGAAAAATTCTTTAACTTCCTGCGGAGTTAATACCGCGGTCGGTTCGTCGAGTATTAGTATTTCAGCGCCTCTGTATAAAACCTTGATGATTTCGACGCGTTGATTTTCGCCAACGGATAAATCCTCTATTTTTTTTCGCGGGTCTATGCTTAAATTAAATTCGTCTGATAATTTTTTGATTCTTGAATCCGCTTCTTTCAGGTTTAGTCTGATACCGGAAGCGTTTTCCATTCCAAGAATAACGTTTTCTGAAACCGTCAACGGTTTGGCGAGCATAAAATGCTGATGAACCATACCTATTCTGTGTTTTATAGCGTTATTAGGAGAATGGTTTTCAATTTTTTCTCCATTAATGAATATTTCTCCTTCATCCGGCTGATACAATCCGTAAAGAGTTTTCATTAACGTGGATTTTCCCGCGCCGTTCTCGCCGACAATAGCGTGAACCTCGCCTTTTTTTATGGAAAGATTGACGTTTTTGTTTGCAACGACTTTCCCAAACCGTTTAAGAATATTTTTAAATTCTATAACATAACTCTCGGTCAATTTTTTTTCTCCGTAAAATTATTTTAATGAAGAATTGACTTTTATTTCTCCGGAAATTATTTTTTCTTTATAGTCCATAACCCTTTTATATATCGAAGGTAAAATAAGGTTTTCATTGTTCTTATCATAGACAAAACAGACTCCGTCTTCTTTTAATCCCAAAATTTTAACGCCGCCGGTAAATTTTTTTTCGAGACAATCTTTTATCGTATTAAAAACTGCCACATCGACTTTTTTCATCATACTCGTCAAAACGCGACCGGGCATATCTCCGTATTGGTCGGCGTCGACTCCGATTGCCAGCTTGTTCAATGTTTTCGCCGCTTCAAAAACTCCGAGACCTGTCGAGCCTGAAGCGTGATAAATAATATCGGCATTATTGCCGTATTGACTCATTGCAAGTTCTTTTCCTTTGGCAGGATCTTTAAATGCCGCTCCGGTAACTCCGGCATAGTTTGATAATATTTCAATATCGGGTCTTGCGTATTTCGCGCCTTGTCTGTATCCCGCTTCAAATTTATTTATCAAAGGAATATCCATCCCGCCTACAAATCCGATTTTTCCGGTTTTCGAAGAGAGCGCGGCTAACGCTCCCACTAAAAAAGAACCTTCTTCTTCTTTAAACTTCAGCGCCGCTACGTTTTTAGGCGGCGCGATATCGGCGCCGTTTTCGTCTTGAAGAACAACATAATCAACTCCGGCAAATTTCACTTCGGGATATTCTTCCGCGATATTTTTTATGTCGTCTGTAAAAATAAAACCGATTCCTATAATTATGTCGAATTTTTTTGAGGCGAGAATACGTATTGCGGATTCTCTGTCTGCGCCTTCGCCCGGCTCGATATATTCCGCGTATATTCCAAGTTCTTTAACCGCCCTCATTAAACCGTTATATGCGGAATCATTGAAAGATTTATCCCCGCGTCCGCCGACGTCAAATACTAATCCGGCTTTCAGGGAATTTTTTGACGGGATTTTATTTGAGCCGCCGTCCGGGTTTATAAACAGAAAAATTATATTAATTATTATTACTATAAAAAACAATATATAAAACTTTTTCATAATACGTTTATTGATTTTAGATTATATTACAAAATAATTCAATCACTATTTTTACTTATTGCGTCGCTCAATTCGTTAACATCGTCCGGTTTATGCGGAAACAGTTCTTTCAGCTTCGCGCCTATTTTTAAAATTCCTTTTGATAATCCGTCGGCAAACTTATTTTGCTTAAAATGTCCGGAAAAAATATCCGCTATGTCCCCCCAAAAATTTTTTTCCACTCTGTCATTAATCCCTTTGTCTCCGATAACCGCGAATTTTTTATTGGTTAAATCCAATACTATCAGACAGCCGTTTCTTTCTTTTGTGGAACACATTCCTATTTTATCGAATATTTCTATGGATTTTTCAAGAATATCTCCTTTTACGCAGCGTTCAAGATGAACGCGTATTTCTCCCGAAGTTTCTTTTTCAGCAGTCTTAATCGCAGAAACAATCGCGGCTTCTTCTTCTTTTGTGAAAAATTTTTTAGGATTTGCAGTTTTCATAATTTAATAATTTAAAACATCTTCGCGATATCGATATAAAATGTGAACAGCATCAGAAATATAATTATTGCAAGACCGGCTTGCTGAACCAGATTCATCACCTTTTCAGAAGGCATTTTGCCGCTTATCATCTCATATATATAAAATACTATATGCCCTCCGTCTATCACAGGTATCGGAAGCAAATTTATAAAACCCAGATTAATGCTTATTATCGCCATAAGCATAAGGAAATGACTGTATCCGGCTTCGGCTGTGATAACCGTCATTTTCCACATTGTTATCGGACCGCCCAAAGCCGTTTTAGCCTCCATTTTTCGCGAGATGATTTTTCCGACGACTTGAAAAGTTTGAATTATAAAATCCTTTGTTTTATATAAACTTTTTGTAAAAGCCGCGGAAAACCCCAGTTTTTCAACGTATTCTTTCGGAAAAAAATTCAGAGTTCCAATTTCAAAATTCTTTGTTTTAGATTTTATAAGCCGTTCGACGATTTCTCCGTTCCGTTCGATTTTTATTTTAAATTGTTTGTTGGGATACGCCAGAGCCACTTTAATAAATTCATAACCTGAAGAAATCTTGAATTCGTTTATTTCGGAATAATCAGTCATTTCCACTCCGTCGATTACGGTTTTTGTTTCTTCAAGAAGAACCGCCTGAAAAATTTTATCTCCTTGTTTAATATCGTTTTTTTCAAGTTCAGGGTCGTTGACTTTTTCTATAATATTAGCGGTCGCATATAATTTCGAATCATAATCTTTAACAAACGTCAAATCTATGAACCCGGCGTTTTCCAATTTGTTGCTTTTAGGAATCAATTCAATTTCAAATTCGGTTCCGTTTCTTGAAACGTTATAAACAAGCCGTTTTGCCGGATTGAAAAAATTCATTTCTTCAATCGATTCCCATTGAAAAATTTTTCTTCCGTTTATTGAATTAATTACGTCGCCCGCTCTTAACTTTGAAACGGGATTATTTTTGATATCCGGATCGTCGTTTAAAATTATCGAACCGATTTCCGGCGATTGAAATTGCGAAATTCCAAACAGGTAGCGGTTCCCCGACTTCTGAGGCGTTATATTTTTTTCGAATGTTTGTTCTCCGCGTTTTATTTTGACTTTATATGTTTCAGACTGGGGATTAATCGATAATTCAAGCAAATCAGTCCAGCTTTGAATTTTTTTATCTCCGACAAAAAGTATTTCGTCGCCGGGTTGAATTCCCGCTTCGGCGGACGGCGATTTTTCAAATACCATTCCAATTTTACCGGGATGCTCCGGGTTATATTCAACCGGCATTCCTGAAACGTATAATCCGGTAAATAACGCCCAGCCGATAATGAAATTAGTAAACGGTCCCATAAATACTATTAAAAACCGTTGCCAGGCGGGTTTGGAATAATACATTCCCTTGTCTTCTTTATTTATGCTTACTTTTCCAAAATCGTCCTGCCCTGCAAGTTTTACGTATCCGCCTATTGGCAGCAATGAAATGATATATTCGGTCTCTCCAAATTTTTTCCCGATTAATTTCGGAGGAAATCCGATTGAGAATTCTTCCACTCTGACTCCGAATAATTTCGCGACAAGAAAATGTCCGAGCTCGTGAAATATTACAACTACCCCAAGCAAAATCAAAAAAGGTAAAACGTTTAAACCTGCCGCCGGAAGCATCGAGTTTAATTCTATAGCGGTTTTAACAAAATAATCGGTTAAAGTCAACATATTTAAAATCCTGAAAAAATATAAGATTGTTTTATTATAAAATATTTTGGATTTTACAATACTTTTTTTGTTTTGTCTAATTAATATTTGACAAAATTTCGTTTGGTTGTATAATCCCGAAAATTATGCAAAATATTTATAGTTGATTTTTGATTGATTTATCCGGAGGCTGTTAAAATGGCAGTTAATGTTTATATTGAAAATTTTGAAAAAAATATTGAAATTGACGAAAAATCAGCCGCGATTTCGTTATTTAAAATATTGAAACCTGAAAATAAAAATAGAATCGTGGCTGTTAAAATAAACGGCGTTTTAAAAGATTTATCCGTTATTCTTAATAATAACGACAAAGTCGAACTTGTTTCATTCGACTCGGACGAAGGCAAATCAGTTTTTTGGCATAGCAGCTCCCATTTGATGGCGCAAGCTGTTAAACGTCTATATCCAAACGCTAAACTTGCGATTGGACCATCGATTGACGACGGATTTTATTATGATTTTGATCTCGGCGAAACTTTCACGCCCGAAAATCTTTCCGACATTGAAAAAGAAATGAAAAAAATCGTCAAAGAAAATTATAAAATCGAAAGATTGTCAAGAACCAGAAAAGAAACGCTCGACAAATTCCGCGAAATCAACGATAAATACAAATGCGAGTTGGTCGAAGGATTTGCTGCCGAAACGGAATTCTCGTTTTATAAACAATCGGAATTTGAAGACCTTTGCAGAGGTCCGCACTTATATTCAACCGGAGCTGTCAAGCATTTCAAACTTTTAAGCGTAGCCGGAGCTTACTGGAGAGGCGATTCAAAACGGGAAATGCTTCAAAGAATATACGGCATTTCATTTCCTTCAGCCGAAGAGCTGGCTGAATTTTTACATATTCGGGAAGAAGCGAAAAAACGCGATCATAAAAAACTGGGCAAACAACTGAATCTTTTTGAATTTTTTCCGGAAGGTCCAGGATTTCCGTTTTTTAAACCTAACGGCATGATTCTTTGGAATATTGTTTCCGATTATATCAAGAAAAAACTTAAAGAAGCCGAATACAAAGAAATCAAAACCCCTTTAATTCTGATTGAGGATTTATGGCATAGAAGCGGACACTGGGATAATTATAAAGACAATATGTATTTTACGCAGATTGACGAAAGAACTTTTGCGGTCAAACCGATGAACTGTCCGGGTTGTCTTTTGATTTACAAAAGCGAACTTCATTCTTATAAGGAATTGCCGATAAAATACGCGGAACTCGGACAGGTTCACAGACACGAATTGTCCGGAGTTTTAAACGGATTATTCAGAGTAAGGACATTTACTCAAGACGACGCTCACGTGTTTTGTTCGCAAGACCAGATTGAGGAAGAAATTATAAAAATCATAAATCTTATCAAAGAAGTTTATACTGATTTCGGTTTTACGGAATATAAAATCGGATTGAGCACCAAACCTCAGAAAGCCATTGGTTCGGATGAAATCTGGAATATTAGCGAAACCGCTTTGAAAAACGCTTTGAATAAAATCAACGCCGAATATAAAATAAAAAAAGGGGACGGAGCGTTTTACGGTCCGAAAATCGATTTTCAGATTCAAGACTCTTTGAAACGGCTCTGGCAATGCGGAACTATTCAGCTTGATTTTTCTATGCCCGAACGTTTTGATTTGGAATATATCGGAAAAGACAACAATAAACTTAGACCGGTTATGATTCATAGGGCGATTCTCGGTTCGCTTGAAAGATTCATCGGAATGCTTATAGAACATTACGCCGGAGCTCTTCCGCTGTGGCTTGCTCCGGAACAAATCAGAATACTTCCGGTATCTGAGAATTTCATAGCTTATTCCAAAAAAGTTGCAGACGATCTTGCAAAAAATAATTTCAGGGTCGAGATAGACGAAAGAAACGAAAGTCTCGGAAAAAAAATTCGCGACGCGCAAATAGAGAAAATTCCGTATTCGTTGATTCTCGGTCAAAAAGAAATGGAATCGAACTCGGTAAATTTTAGAAAATACGGTTCTACGGAACAAACTGATGCGTCTATTTCTGATTTTATAAAACAAACGTCTTTGGAGCTTAAACGCTGACTATGCCATAAGCGATAGTTTTGTGTCGTTTTTGCATTTGCGTAATACAATATTCAGACAACCCGAAGTCAGGGGAACGAATCTGATACCATATTGAAAAAAAG
>DAINAU010000126.1:0-12635 GCA_036733285.1 bacterium | reverse complement strand
TATGGAGCGTCGGGTCAAACAATCACCGAACCGGCGTCTATTTCAGATTTTATAAAATTGCTTCGTCAGGATATAACTCCTTTATCAGTAAACGAACTTAATTACGCCGATGTATTCACAAAAACTGTCATATCGCGGAACGTTGCTTTTTCAGGAACATTCGGAGTATCAAATAAAACAAACACTTTAACTGTTTATAATTCTGAAACTGGCGAAACCGCTAATATTTCTGTAAATTCGGAAACAATAACAACATTTGCGCATAATATGAATTTTACATCCGACGGTTTGAAAACAGTAATTTTTACCGCGACTTCTTTAAATAACGAGCCCCCAAAAAATACAGTGATAAAAACCTTTAACATTGACGTAACGCCGCCGGATTTAAAGATTATTTCTCCGTCTGACAGTTTGACCGTAAATTCAGATTCAATTATTGTAAAAGGGAAACTGAATCACCGGACAGGACAGGATATTGTAAAAATCAGTTTAAACAATGGCGCGGAGATTTCCGGCAATCTTGAGAATGACACAAGAAATTTCAATTGCCAAATTAACGGATTGACAGAAGGTTCGAATTTATTGAAAATAACAGCTACTGACTTTGTAGGAAATACGGTTTCAATAAAATTAACTGTTGTTTATAACGCTGATACGACTATTATAATCAAGAATGTTGAAATAGATTCTGCCGCTCCTGAGATAGAAATCGACAGTTCGATTATAATTTCAAATTTTCTTTTGAAAAACGGCGATTTTGCTCCCGATACGGTTGAATTGAATATTTCCACTTCAAACAACGCGCAAATCAAATTAAATATTAATATTCCGGATACGAGTCTGCCAGTGTCGGTAACAATAAAAACTGCCGGAGATACTTCAGTCAGAGATTTAATTGAAACTCAAACCGGCGAAGAATCAGTAAAAAAATTCGGGACTGACGCCGATTATCAAGCCGGATTGCTGACTGTAAGGAAATTTGATTTTGTAAGAAACGGTTCGGAATCAATCAATGACAGCGTAAGCGCGAGTATTATTTTTACGCTGCCGCTTCAATTAATTAATAAATACGTTGGCGTATATCGTTTCAACGAAAATTCGTTGGAATGGGAAGCTTTATCCGAAGCGCAAATATCATCAAGGGATTCAGGTTCTATTACCGCTAATGTAACGCATTTTTCAATTTACGGAGTATTTTCAGCCGGGGCCCCGGTTCAAAATAATTTGAATAATATAGCGATTTTTCCAAATCCGTTTAAACCGAACGACGGCGATAATTCTACAGGAACGGAATTTACAGGAAATTTAGACGCCGGCAATATGACTGGAATTCATATAATCGGATTGCCCGCAAACGCAAAAATAAAAATTTATACTATACTCGGACAACTGGTTGACGAATGTCAGGTTTTGCCGAATCAGGGAATGGCAATCTGGGACGCAAGAAATAAAGACGGTGAAAAAGTCGCAAGCGGAGTATATATGGTTTTAATAGATTCTCCGATAGGTAAAAAAGTAAAAAAATTAGCGATAATCAGATAAAACCTATTTGCGAATTTGCGCAAATTCGCAAATAGATTATCGGGAAATTTTAAAATTTTATAGAAGGTGATGACGATGTTAAAAAAAATAGTTTTATCTGCCGTATGCATATGTTTAATTTTTGTCTCCGCTGTTTTTTCAGGCAACGGAACGCATAGCGTTTTATTTTTGAGAATGCCGACAAGCGCCGCAGTCGCAGGTCTGAACGGAGCGTATACCTCGCTTGCGGACGACGTGAACAGTTTATCCGCTAATCCGGCGGGTTTGAGTTATGTGTCGAATAAACAATTTTTGTTTATGCACAATAATTATTTTGAAGATTTGACGCATAATTACATCGGTTATTGTCAGCCGGTAAATTTTCTTAAAGGAACTTTAGGAATAAACTGCTCGTTATTTGACGCTGGAGATATTGAAAAAACAAGAATTCTGACGGGAGTTACGTATTCAAATCACGGCGATTTTGACGCGAAGGATATGGCGATAGGATTAAGTTATGGAAAAAAAATGAATGAAAATATAAACGCGGGTATTTCATTAAAATATATAAATTCCAAAATAGAATCTGAAAAAGCTAATGCGTTTGCTATGGATTTGGGCGCTATTTTGAAAACCGATATTGCCGAGCAACCTGTAAAATTCGGAGCCGTAATAAAAAATTTAGGAACAAAATTAAAATACGATAAAGATAAAGAAAGTCTTCCCTCAGAATACAAACTCGGCGCGTCGTCTTTATTTCCGGTAAACGACGTTTTTTCTATAACGCCTTCGATAGATTTAATTTATGTGGAAAACGAGGATTTCAATTTTAATATCGGTTCGGAATGTTGCCTCTTAAATTCGCTTTTTATCAGAATGGGATATGATTCTTCGATAGACGCTGGAAACGGATTAAGCTACGGATTAGGATTTAAAATTAATCGTATTACAATAGATTATGCGTTCGCTTCATACGACGATATCGGAGACGCTCACAGAATCAGTTTGACAATAAAATAAATAGTATTTTGTAATGCAGTTCAGTAATTTTTTATCCGGTTATTTAAAACATAATGGGATAAAAAAAATTAATGTAAAATCCGATTTAATTCCGTTTAATAATAAAATTGATTTCAATAATTTTATTGACAATATAACGGGATACGTTTATAGACACGATATTTGTTTATCCGATTTTATTGAAATAGAATCTTGCGTCAAAAATATTGAAGAGTTTCTTCCCGCTCGCCCGTCAGCGGAATATTCTGAAATAAAAAATAAATTTTTAGAACTTAAAAAATACGTTTATGATTTCAGAAGAAAAAATATGGTTTGTATTCCTGATGGAAAAATTCAAATAGGAAACTATAACGGATTATCAGACCAGACTCCGCCGCATAATATAATTATAAAAAGTTTTTTTATTGATTCAATGCCCGTATCCGTAAAATCATTTCTTGAAATATGCCCTGAGTTTTCAGCCTCAATTGAAGAATATGATTTTGACGACGAACCGGTCCGCGGAGTTTCTTTTAGTCAGGCGTCAATTTTTGCTAAAAGAATTGGAAAAAGGATTCCTTCGGAATTTGAATGGTATTACGCTTCTGCGACTTCTGAGAATAACAAATATTTTTCTGGAAGAAGATTGACAGGCTGCGCATTAAACGCCACCAAAAATTGGGTTAATTGCAGAATGAATAATAAATCAAAAAAAAATTTTTTCGGATTATATTATATGACCGGTTTAGTATGGGAATGGACGGACAGCTGGTATTTGCCTTATCCTAATAATTATGAAAAAAAAAAAGAATACGGATATAAATATAAAGTTCTAAAAGGAGGATGTTGGAATAGTCCGAAACACGAATGCGACAATAATTTCAGAAAATTTTTTTTGCCGGAACAATCATCCTATAATATTGGCTTCCGCTGCTCAATTTAATTCGTAAAATTTAAAAATAATTTTATTGGCTTGGCGAATTTCTTCAATTAGAGAATTTCTTAGCGGTATAAAATTATTATAAAATTTAACCAAAAAATATCTTATTTGACGCGCCCGAAAAATATTTTAAAGGTTAAAAATACAGCGAAAAATGGCGCATTCTTGAAAATTTGTTTTTTGTTTTATTCAGCAGTAAATCAAGAACCGTAGTTTTTTTTACTACAATATTTACGTCGCAGGTTGCTCCTTTCTGCAAGTATATTTTTTCATTGTGTTTTTTGTAATACGGACAATCAAGTTTAATCTCGACGTTGATAAATGAAATCAGGGAATCCAGCGAGTCTGCGGAACCTAACGAATCCATAGAAAATTCCGATTGTGAAAAAGAACTGAATTCCGGCTGAGATATGACCGGACTTATTTTTATTACAGAACCATAAAATACCCCGTAATTCAAATAGGGCAAAGCGTTAAAAAATATTTGAGCTCTTTGCCCTATTTTTATGTCCGGTAATGACTGTTCTTCAATTTTTGCTTTTACTATCATCGTTTCAGTATCTCCGATTTCCAATAATGTTTCGCCGGGCAAGAATGAACTTTCTTTTAACAAATGAACGTCGTTAGTTAAAACATATCCGGCAGCCGGACTTAATAATGCCGTCCATTTTTTTCGAGCTGAAATTAATGATGACTCGCTTTCAATTGATTTCAGGACTTCGCGCAATTGTTGAATTTCAAGTTCTTTTACCTTAATATAATCTTTTTTTGAAAGAGCTGATTCGTAATTTTTTTTTGAGCTTTCCTTTTTTAATCGAAGCTCCTCTATGTCGTCGCCGGAATATTTCTTTTTAGAAAGCTGGAGTTTTCTTTTAAGTTTTTCGAGTTCGCTCTCAAGCAATAAATAGGATAGTTCAAGTTCTTTAGATTCCTGTTCGGCTACCGCGTTCTTTTTTAATAATAATTTATATTTTTCTGATTTTTCTTTTTGATCGTCGCGTTTGATTTTGGTTTGTTCAATTTCTTTTTCAATTATTTCAATTTCTTCGCTTCTGCCGCCGCCGCATAACGCTTTTGAATAATTTAATTTCGCAATATTCAAATTATCGTAAGCTATTCCTATTTCCTGAATCAGCTCGTCTGAAAATGTTTTTTTTTCATCTTCGGCTGCTTTGATTTTTAGAATTATTTCTTCCCGTTCCGCAACTGTTTGCGTTAATAAAGTATTAATTGACATATCGTCTATAAATCCTATTATATCGCCTTTATTTAAATACGAACCTTCCTTTACATTAATTTCTTTTAAAATTCCCATTTCTTTTATTTTGACTAACGCATAGTTTGCAGGAATAGCTTTTCCGGTTCCGGTAATAGTCATATCGATTTTCAAAAAACAAATTAATATGAATATTATAATCACAAATGCCCCGGTCAATATTACTATAATTCGCGGAATGCGTTTGATATATTTGTTCACTGGAAATTTATTGATTTTCATTTTTTATATTATCTCCGCGTTTAATAATTTTTTAAAATTACCGTTTTCTTTAATCAAATTGTTATAATCGGAATATCCTGAAATCGTTCCGTTTTCGATAAATAATATTTTATCGCAAAATTGCAAAGAACTGATTCTATGCGAAATCAGAATTATTTTCATTTCCGGAAAATTTAATCTTAAACTGCGCATAATAAACGATTCTTTTTCCGGCTCTATATTTGAAAATCCTTCGTCGATAATTAATATCTCCGGTTTTTTTGCCAATGCTCTGCTTAATAGTAATCTGAATTTTTGACCGCCTGAAATGTTTTTCCCGTTTTCTTCTATCTTGAAATCAATAACTGATTCTTCGTCTTCAAATTCAAATCCGGTAATTTCAAGTAATTTTAATATTTCAGCGTCTTTTACCGATAAATTTATAAGTTTGAAATTATCTTTTACCGAACCTTCGAATAATATATCGTTTTGCATAACCGAACAGATTTTTTTGCGCAATTGCTCCGTTGATATTTTTTCGATTGGAACGTCGTTTATAAAAATTGTTCCGGCTGAACTAAGATTAAATTTACAGAACAGATTTATTAATGTTGATTTACCGCATCCGCTTTTTCCGGCTATACCGGTTATTGTTTCTTTATCAATTATAAATGAACAACCGCTAAGAACCGGATTATCCGCGTCGTATTCAAAATAAACTTTATCAAATTCTATTTTATTAATCTTTTCAATTATAACAGGATTTGACGGCTCTATGGGCGGTTTAATATCGTAGACCTCGAAAAACCTTTGAGATCTTATTATTCCGCGCTGAATTTCCGGGCCTAATGACAGTAATTGTTTTATGGGAAGCAATAAATACCCTGCAAGCATTCCGAACATTATAAGTTCGCCTATCGTCAAATCTCCTATAAGTATTCTGGATACCGCATACCATGTAAAAAAAATCCCCGATATTATAGCGGCTATAGCTATGATAAATTCGAATCCGTTTGTTATAGCCGTAATTATCATAGAATTTTTTCTTATATTTAGATAAAGATATTTGAGTTTTTTTAATACTCTGTCTTTAATATTATAACCCTGTATCGCGCGTATTCCTGATATTGATTCGTAGCTTTTAGCCGAATATTCTTCCTGACGCGCAGTAATCGATTTCACATATTTTCTTATATAATCGGATAGTTTGTAATAACAATACGCGTTAAACGGTATTACTATTGCGCTCAATAAAGCAAGTTTATAGTCGATAATAAATATAATAACCGGAAACAGAAAAAAATATAAAACATATTCCAGCATTTGAATTATTAAATTTGATAATATGCCGATTGCGGCTGATAAATCGCTGAACTTGAATATAACCTCTCCGGTTTTTGCGTTTGTAAAATACGAAGCCGGCAGATTGAAAATTTTTTTATAAAATTTGAATTTAACGTCGTAATCAATTAAACTCTGCATATATGCGGAATAATAGTTTTGCAGCAAATCAAGAAGCGCCTTGAATCCGGCCGCTATTCCTCCGGTTAGTAAAAGTATTTTTAACAATCCGTAATTCTTTGCCGGTAATACGGTATCGAATATTATTTTAGTAAAATACGTCGGTATCATTGCAAGACCCGCGGCTAATAATCCGTATGCCGTAACTTCTATAAAATAAAAATAATACGGTTTAAGGAATCTAAGCAGTTTGATTAAACTGTAAAGCCGGTAGTATTTGTAATCTTCCTGCAATATTGAGGATTCAATACTTTGTATTACAAAATATACCGGATGCAGTAATATCGAATAATTTTTTGAATATCCCCTGCGTTTGCCGGATTTAAATTTTTCGCTGAATCCTCCGAATGGTTTTAGTATTTCTTCGGTTATTTTATAATAATAATAGAATTTATGTCTGATGTTTTGCTCGTTTAAAAAATTTATCCCGTATCCGTATAAATTGTAATTGTGCTTTTTTAGTTCGTATAATACATACGGGCTTGAAGTCGATTGCGCCCATATTCGCTCAAGCCGGAAATATGTTTCTATCAATTTATGAAAACCTTCGCTCATTAAAAATTGAGCGTTATTCGGATTATTCTTTACGCTTTCTTTTAACCGTTCGGATTCAACAAATAATCTGTATCGGATTCTTTCTATTTCAATTTTTTTTAAAGGATATGGTCCGTCCGAGTATATTTCTTTGGCAAGCGTTTTTAAATATTCGCATACTCCAGAACTTTTATCTTCTATTTTTTCAAGATAATCGGCGGCTTTTTCATCTCCGAAAATAACGCAGTCTTTTAATATGAAAATCCATTTTGCGTTTCGTTCTTTAACGATTTTATGTTGACAAAAACTTAACGGCTGATATTGAAGTTCTATTGCGTAATCTTCAAATTCAAAATTTTTTTCTTCGTAAATGTTTCTATCCGTCAAAATAATGAGCTTTAACGGTTCCGTTAATTCTTTTCCGGATTCTATTTCAAGTTTTAGCGAACGTCCGTAACCTATAATTCCAATGGAATGTTTTTCAGACGATAATAATTTTATCAGTCTATTGACTGAATCGTTTTTTGTAATGTTAAGGTTTATATTCATTTTTCAGGATTAATCATTAATTCATAAATTTTTTTAGCGGTTAGAATTTCTATTTCCGCCTGCTTTATTGTTATTAAAAATCGTCTATGTTCCAGTTCGGAACTAAGCAAATTGTCTATTGGAATAAATCCTTCGCCGTAAAGATTTTTATTAATAACAAGGATTTCATCGTATAAAATAAGATTTTTTTTTAAACATTTTATATTTTCAAAGAGAGATTTTAACCCGACAGCGGTTTCTGTCAATACTATTTCTAATTCTGTTTTTGCTTTTGAATAAGCAAATTCATATAGTTTGTATATCGAAGAATATTGGGTTTCGGTTAGTTTTTTTAATTTGAAAATATCTATCGGTATGTTGTATAAAAACGATATATTCCAGCGTTTATCGTATTTATCAAATACAGATTCAAATGATTTTGAAGAATTAATCAGGGTGTATCCGTTTGAAATAATCAGGTCGGGTTTGAATTTATCGAAATCTATGGTTTTATCAATATCTATTATTTTTTTTTGAATCCTCAGTTTCTTTAGTTCCGGCAAAGACTCGATATCAAAATTTTCAAGCGCATCGGCAGGATTCGTATCCGGAATTACCCCCGATTCGATTCCCTCTAAATCGTTATCGCTAATCGTTATTCCTGAATATTTTTTTTTAAACGATTCAATTGAGTTTTTAAATTCCGACTCCGCTTCGTTTATTGCGGCTTCAGTTTCATTTAACCTGATTTTAATTTTCATTAGATCGGCTTTTTTAATTATTCCAGCCGAGTATTTGTCTGAATTCGCTCCGTATAATATTTGAATATCTTTATAATCTGATTTTAGCTGGCTATGTTTAATTTTGAATTTTATTATTTCTTTTAATTCGGTAAAAATCGTCCGTTTGAGATTATTGGTTTTTTCAAGCAGAGAATAATAATCAAAATCAAGTTTTAATTTTATTTTTTTTAATTCTCTGTTTTCGCGGGAATCCTTATTGAAATTTTTTGAAATCTTAATTCCGAATTCCGAATATGCGCTGTTTGCCGGTTCGTAAATTTCAGAAGTGAATTTTGACGACCCCGCTTTTGCTTGAAAATTTACGGATGTTCCGTCTTTGAAAATCTTATCGATATTTAATCCCGAGTTTATCCTTTTTGATTTTGTTTTATCTGTAGCGTAATCAAGTTCGTCGTAATTTGACGAACCCAGAGATCGTTCGTCCCTTTTATAATCTGCGCCGGACATTGCCGAAAATTTAGGATAAAATTCCCTGTTTTTTTGAATATAACCGGTTTTGGATTGAAAATATTCTTCTCGCAAAATTTTATAATCAAAAGACGACTCAAGCGCGCTGTCCGCGATATTTTCTATAAATTCTTCAAAGGTTAATGCGGTTGATTCAACTGATAAAAATAAAATAACCGAAATACAAAATATGAATATTATTAATATTTTATATCCGGCTGCGTTCATTAATTTTCCCCAAGCAGGCGTTTAATTTCATCGTCAAGCGCCGATGTCTTATTTTTTGGTTTAGATTCCGTTCCGGTCGAAAAATTGGACGCCGGTAATTTTTCTTTTTCATTTTCTTTGGTTGAGTTTTCCGTTTCGGGTACTGATTGAATTGGAGGTTCCGGTTCTGTCTCTCCGCAGATTCCATAAACGGGTATTTCCCACTCTTCTGGAAGAAAACCGCCAAGAGGTTTTAAAAAATATTTTAAAATTTTTTCGAATGTTTCTATGCGGCTTGATAAATATTGCGCTGAAAAAAAATCTTTCGCAAGCTTCCATAAAAATTCGTCTTTATCCTTTAATTCTTCAAGATATTTTCGCCTTATGGCAGGATAAAAATTATTGTATGCGTCAAATGAATACATAACGCTGTCAAACGCGGCCGCAAGAATATATTCGCTTGTTAAATCATCGGTTCCGGCGTATCTTTTGGCTTCGTTTAACCGGTTTTCATAACCGTATCTCATAAACATTGTTTGTATATGATTTCTGTGATTTAACGGTCTTTGTTCAAAAACATTTTTTATATATTCTACGCTTCTTGTTAATAGTCCGCCTGTGTTATCAATTAGTATTTCGCCTGAACCGAGCGATTTTAAAAAATATTCTTTTCTATGAACCAGACTGCCAGTTACCGTATAATAAAAATTGTCATAACTTAAATCCATTTCAACGCCGTCAAATTCTATATGCTGTTTTTTTGCGTTATAATCAAATATCAATACCTGCAAATCAATATCGCTGTCCTCTTTGCATTTTCCAGCGGCAAGCGAACCGTATAATATTAGTCCGGCAATATTTTCGTCCCCGCTGAAAAACTCGAGAACTCTTTCAATCATTTCATATTGTTTTGTTTCGCCTATGCTTGTTTTAATTTTTTCTAATCCCATTTTTTTCTCTGATTTTTGTAATGTCGCGGAGCAAAACGCTCTCAAACTCAAATTCGTTAGATTCGTCTAATTCGTGGTTTTTTACCGCGAATAGAACGAATAGAACGAATAAAGAATTTTTTTATGACTTAAGATAATGTTTTAGTTTTTTGAAACAGTTCATTAAATTAATTTTTAAGAAAATCCACCAACCGCGAAAGCGGCTGAATTTTACAATAGATACGTTAGATTCTTCTAATTCGTTGTTTTTTGCCACGAATAGAACGAATAAAGAAATTTTTTATGACTTAAGATAATGTTTTAGTTTTTTGAAACAGTTCATTAAATCAATTTTTAAGAAACTCCACCAACCGCGAAAGCGGTTGAATTTTACAATAGATACGTTAGATTCTTCTAATTCGTTGTTTTTTGCCACGAATAGAACGAATAGAACGAATAAAACGAATAAAAAATTTTTTTATGACTTAAGATAATGTTTTAGTTTTTTGAAACAGTTCATTAAATTAATTTTTAAGAAAATCCACCAACCGCGAAAGCGGCTGAATTTTACATAACCGCGGGTGGACTGCGCGGAGCGCAGGAAAACCTGCGGCGCAAAAAACTAAACTCGCCAACCCTGAAAGGGTTGAATTTTACTACAATTTTAAATTCGACCCGTTCAGTGTCGATATTTTAATTTTTTTATAAACCCTACTTCAACCTGAAAAATGCGTTAGACGTTAAGTGAAGTTTTTCAAAACATAGATGTACTCTTGTTAAAACTTCTTAAAAACCAAAAACTGCTCTGTATTTTTATCCACATTTGAAAAATTGTCTAAAACTAATGTTTTTCAATACTTTCAACAATTTTTCAAAGGCGTATGCAGTTTTTGAGTTCAAACAACTAAATTGTTACGATTTAAGAACCTCCCGTTTTTTTACTTTGTAGAAATTTAATTAATTCAATCTGTTCATTTTGCAGTATTTTATGATTGCTTGCTTCCCAGCTTCCCTGCAAAAAAGTAGAATGCGGCATTATCAAATCAAAATAAACCCTTTTTAATTTAATAAATTTTTCTTTGCATTTTTTCTCCGATAAATATTCTGAAATCTTATCGTAAAAATTTTTATCGCTATCTTTAATATAGTTCAACCGTTTTTTATTCGGCAAATCCCATACGCCGTTCCATTTAAAATAATTGTCTATTATATTTACAAATAAACGGTTCATTACCGCAAGCGAATCAATAGTTTCCCCTGAATTTAAATATTTTTCAGCTTCAAGCATAAGATTCTGCATACCCGTATTGCCGAATATTTTCTCCCGTTCTCCGTATATTCCCGCTCCGCGGTTAAATTTGTGTTTTGCAAAATCTATCAGCAAATCCAATAATCCGTCAGTATCGTCGTATAACACAGCTCCGTTTGCAAGCGAATATATTTTGTCTTCCGCGCTTCCGCTTACAACCTGTTGAAACAAATGCCAGAAATCTATATAATATAAATCAAACAATACTCCGTTTTGCTTCACCCTCTTCGATAAACAAAAATTCTCCGAATGTATTATCATTAAATCCACGTCGTTGACTCTATGATTATTTTCATTTAAAAATAATATGATTTGTTTTATCACTTTTTCGACGCTTTGAAATGTTAATTCTGAATATTCATTATTATTGTTGATTTCCGATTGATATATCGTAGAGCCGTATAATATAATAGATTCTATTTTTTTATCGAAATAATTTTCAGTTATAGCATTCATAACATTAAAATTTTATATTTGATTCAATATATTTATTGCTTTATGAAAATATGATAATGATTTATTTTTCAAACAATTTGATATAAGCTTATTTAAAATCTTATAATGATATTCAGAATTCTTTTTTATTAACCCAATAGTTGATTTTACATCGAGCGGATATGTTCTTTTAAAATTAAAATAATAGTTAATGTATTCGTGAATAAAAGAAATTATAAAATATTTTTGAAGTAAAACAGATTTTTCATTTTTAATTTTATAAATCATTCCTTTGAGATGATGCAAAATTAAAGATTTTTTTTCAAAAGATAATTTTTTTCGTTTTAAATTAAAAAAAAACCTTGATTGTAATTTGAAACTTTTGTATAAGTTTTCATTTGTTGTATATACGCAATTTCCTTTATGAAAAATATTGAAATACAAAGGCTGCTGTTTGTTAAAAAAATATAATTCTAATTTTGATTTATTAATAAAAAATAAATGCAAATATTTGGCGAAGCCGTTTATTTTTTTAACAATACTTTTTTCGATTTCGAAATTATTATCGTATACTATACAAAAATCTTTATCATATCCGGATTCTGAACCGCTGAATTCAATTATCATAATTAATTTACCATAACGCTTATAAGTCTTTTTAATAAAATCAATAATTTTATTATTATTCATTTTTTTTAATATCAATTTGAAACGTATTATCTCTATATTCCAGCGTTAGGTTTATATCGTTGCAACTTTGTAAGCTCAATAATATATTATCAAGATTATCCGGATGAATTTCTATATCGTTTATTTTAGTTATATATGAAAAATAATAATGAGGATATATTTTAGGATTAAAAATTATTGTATCGCTTTTAGCGATAGGAGTTTGCGCAATTGTAAGCGGAAAATAATAATTATAATAAGTACTCGACAGTCATAAGTTCTTAAGATTATTTTATATCCCCATTTTTTTGTAATT
>DAINAU010000125.1:0-12692 GCA_036733285.1 bacterium | reverse complement strand
GAAAAATTAACGTCTTGATTATAAAGACGTTAATTTTTGTTTTGCGAAAGATGGGCTAAATCAATATCATATTTTTTACTCGTTTTAGTCCTCCGAATTATATTGAAATTTTTCTGTATTCTATATCCTTGGAGGAAATATTGCTCAGTATTTTTTTTATGCGGTTTATTTTTGTTCGTAAATCCTTTGTTTTATCAGTTTTGAGCGGCGTTTTGAATTTCTAATGCAGTTTTCGGGATTAATCAATTTCTTGCATTTGCGGCAAGAATATTTTTTGAAGAGCTGTGAAACCTACATAAATAACAGTGTCTTGGAGCTTTTCTTTAATCTTCAACTTTTAAAAAGTTGAGAAAATCGTGAAACGATTTTCGGATATTCTATAAAGCCGAATTTTAGGAAAAGGATAGGATCCTTTTTTGATGTAATCATTTTTTTAGATAAAATTCGGCTTAGAGTTTACGCTATTTATTCCGGTTTAAAAGTTCCCGCTGAAGTTCAGTGATTTCTTTTAAACGCGCGGCTTCCTCGTCTTTGTTTATTCTAAAAACTATATCGAGAATATTGCCTTCTTTGATTTTTGAAGGAAGATGTTTAACGTCTATCTCTAATGTTTCGAGGTCGGGCAATTCCAAAACAGCTATATTTTCTTCGATTCTGTCAACGGCTGCTTGAATTTTTTTTTCCATAACTTCACTCTCCGTTTTGAAAATAAAAAAAACTTTTTAATTCGTTTTTTTAATTCACCATATTTAACGGCGTCATAAAAGTATTGCATTATCATAAAATTTTTTGGTTTTTTATCAAAAAAATTTTGATAATGTTAATAGCTTTTCCGGTTAATCCGGCTTATGACAGTTCAATTTCGTCAAGGAGCGTTTCAAGCGTTTTGATAAACTTATCGCGGAGATTATTAAGTTTTGCTTCTTTTTCAGGAAACGACGCGTCTTCATCCGCGATTATATCGTAATTTTGAATAGCGGTGGCTGATATTTCCGCGAGTTTCTGAATATGTATCATAATCCGTTCGTCTATTTCCTTATGATAATTAACGATAACAACGACATTATTGCAGTCGTTAGTTATAATAATCGGAACCATAAGCAGGGATTTCAGATTAACTCTCAAATCAGCCAGTTCAAATTGTTCATTAATTTGATATTCGTTGACATTGTAAATTTGCTGAACCTGAGTTGCAAAATCCAGAATTTTCATACCGTCTTTAAATTTCAGTTTTTCAAGCAGTTTATCGTTTATTCCAAGCTCTGCCGGAGTTATCCATTTATCGTCGGTTCTCATCGCCACGCAACCAGCTTCGGCGTCGAGAATTTCATACATATTATTCAAAATGCGGTAAAATATTGATTCAATTGACGATTCTTTAAGAAGGCTGTTAAGAAATTTTAATATTTTCAGATTAGTGATGTAATTCATATTCAATTCGCGTTCTGCCGCCAATCGTTTAAATATGACTATGCTGTTTGCAACCTGTTTCAGAGTATATTTTAATTTTTCAGTGAATTCGGTATCCGTTAAAGGCTTATCGTGAAGCGTTAGAAAGCCGACTATTCTTCCGTCGTATTCAATAGGAATCGCATTGCTTAATTCGACGTATTCGTCGCCTATAGAAATGTAATTATTATCGCCGGGAGTAAAATCTTTCAAAACTCCGAATCCATATAATCTTCTTAAAATTTTATTTTCAAACAATGAGAATAATTTGTGTTTTAATTTTGTTAATACGGGCGCCTTAGTATGTTCAATATAAAAATTGTTATCATTATCGTCAAGAAGCAGAATCGTATAAAAATAACAATCAAACTCTTCGGCAAACAAGATGTCAAGCCGTTTGAATAGTTCTACTGCGTTTTCCGATTTGTAACAAATATTATTGACCATATCAATAAAAAAATTATCAATTTCGGTTATTAACATAATTATATACCTGCAATTTTATCAATTTCTTGAAGATTAACTGAAACTTTTTCAATCAAATATTTTAAATATTCGTCGTTTACATCAAGATTTCTGCGGACGCTGTCCATAAGCTTAGGTTCAAAATTATTTTTTTTGCTGAATCCTATTTTAAGCATATTGCAGACATAATTAGAAAGAGTAATAATAGAAATTTCTTTTGAATTAGACGCGGCTTCGTCGGGAATATGATGATATTTAATGGCGCTTTTTATTATTTCCGGAAGCTTCCAGTTTTCAGCTATTCTTTCTCCGAGTTCGCAGTGATCAAAACTCGTGAGTTTTTTTTCGAGCTGGCAGATATTGTTTATGCCGGTTTCCGGAGCCAGATAAACTTGATCGTCTCTGGATATGAATTTTCCAAGTATAAGTTTTCCGATATCGTGAAGAAGTCCGCATACGAATAATTCTTCAATAGTATCGTCGTTCATTTTGAATTCTTTTCCGAGAGTTCTTGCGGCGATAGCCGACCCAAGCGAATGTTTCCACAATCCTCCCGGAGCCAATCCGTATTGAGGTAGGTTTTTCTGAAAAATTTCACCGGTTCCCGCGGCAAAAGCTATGGATTTTACAGTTTTATAACCGAGCGTTACAACCGCGTCTTTTATTAAAACGATTTCTCTTTGCAAGTTATAAAAAGAAGAATTTGCCATTCTCAGCATTTTTGCCGTAAGAGTCTGATCTTTATTGACTATGTTTTCAAAATCAGAAGCGGACGAGTTTCTATCGCTCGCTATTTGTATTACTTTTTGAACGATTAAAGGAAACGCGGGAAGATTATCAAGTTCCGCCAATATTAATTTTCTGCGTTTTTCATCGGCTACCACGTTCAGACTTCCGGCGCTTGCAGTCCTTAAACCCGCAGTCTGACCGTTGTCGGGAGTAAGCAGACTTTTTAATTTTTGAGCGAGCACGCTGACAAGATAAGGTTTTATAAGAAAATCTTTAACTCCGAGTTTAATGCAGCTTACTATTTCGTTTCTGCTTTCCGGAGTGGTCAAAATTATAATGGGAACATTTTTAAATATGTCTTTTTCTTTTAATTTATTGATTAATTGAATGATGTTAATTTGTTTGTATTGATGATCGAGGATTAAAGCTTCCGGTAAATTTTTAGCCATTTCAGAAATAAAATCGTTCAGTTGTTTATAAACTTCTATCTGAAATTTTATCTCCAGACCGCCTAAAATTTTATCTATTTCAACGGGATCGTCGCATAAAAGAAATACTCTTGACATAAAGTAACTCCCCAAAAACCAAAATCAAATCATATAACTTTATTATTTTAAATAATAACGATTATTTAGTCAACAATTTTTTTATTTTATTTTCAATATTTGCAGAGGTAAAACCGAATTTTGACGCGAGTATTTCAGCGGGCGCGCTCGCTCCGAATCTGTCAAGTCCGATAATATTATTTTTATCTCCGGCAAATCTTTCCCAGCCGGTCGATACGCCGCATTCCACAACTAACCTGTTTTTACATAAAGCCGGCAAAACGCGCTCTTTATATTCTTCGGATTGTTCGTCATATAGTTCTACGCAGGGCATACTGACGACTCGAATACTATATCCCTGACGTTCAAGCGATTCCGCCGCTTCGATTGATATTGAAACCTCCGATCCTGTCGCGATAACTATCGCGTCTAATTTTTCAATATTGTTTTCCTGTTTTAATATGTAAGCTCCTTTTGAGATTTGAGGCGGCTGATATTTTAGCCTATTGATGACAGGCAGATTTTGACGGCTCAATAAAATCATTGACGGTCTTTTTTTCTCTTTAAGAATTTGAATCCAAGCGTCCGCTGTTTCTATAGCGTCCGCAGGTCTGAACACGAGCAGATTTGGTATTAGCCGGCAAGCCATTGTCTGCTCAACCGGCTGATGGGTGGGACCGTCTTCTCCAACAAATATCGAATCGTGCGTCATAATGAACACGGATTGAATTCCCATTAATGCCGCTAATCGTATAGACGGTCTGCAATAATCTGTGAATACGTGGAAAGTCGAACCGTAAGACACAAATCCGCCGTATAATGAAATTCCGTTCATTATTCCCGCCATTGCGTGTTCCCTTATTCCGAAATTCAAATTTCTTCCGGAAAAATCGCCTTTCTGAATAGAAGCGTATTTATCGAGATATGTTTTTGTAGAGGGAGATAAATCAGCGGAGCCGCCTACTAAAGGTTCGTATCTATCCGCGATGTAATTCATAATTTTTCCGCCGGCGACTCTTGTGGCGACCGGTTTTTCAACCGGAAATAAATTAAATAATTCTTCTTTTATATTTTCCGGAACTGACGCGTTGAAAAGAGCGTCGAAAGCTTTTTTAAAATCCGCGTTTTCCAAATAAAATTCGTCAAATGATTTTTGCCAGTATTTGTATGTTTTTTTCAGTTGTTTAAGACGTTTGGCAAAAATTTCACGGACTGCGTCAGGAATGCAGAAAAACTGGGTTGGGTCGCATTTCATATTTTCTTTCATTAATTTTATTTCCTCGGCGCCGAGAGGCGAGCCGTGAACGTCGTGAGTGTTATTTTTGTTTGGAGCTCCATAACCTATTATTGTTTTAGAAATAATTAAAGTCGGTTGAGTTTGAGCTTTTTGAGCTTTTTTTATGGTTTTGTCAATCTTTTCAAGATTGTTTCCGTCCATTGTCAAAACATTCCAGTTATAAGCTTTATAACGTTTAGCAACGTCTTCGGTAAAGGTTATATTAGTTCGCCCTTCAATTGTAATGTTGTTATCGTCATAAAAAACCACCAGATTATTTAATCCGAGATGTCCCGCAAAAGAAGCGGCTTCCGAAGTTATTCCTTCCATCATACAGCCGTCTCCGGCGATGACATAAATTTTGTGATTGATTATTTCTTTGCCGAATTTATTTAATCTCGCTTCCATCATTTTTTCAGCGATTGCCATTCCGACAGCGTTTGTAAATCCTTGACCCAGAGGACCCGTTGTGGTTTCCACTCCTTCCGTATGACCGTATTCGGGATGTCCGGGAGTTTTGCTTCCCCATTGTCTAAAACTTTTCAATTCGTCTAAAGATAAAGAATATCCTGATAAATGAAGCAAAGAATAAAGAAGCATCGAACCGTGGCCGGCTGATAATACAAATCTGTCCCGGTTCAACCATTTCGGAGCTTCCGGATTGTGCATAAGAAATCTCGCCCACAATACATACGCATAATCCGCGGCGCCGAGCGGTAATCCCGGATGCCCCGAATTAGCTTTCTGCACGCCGTCAGCGGCCAGAAGTCTTATCGTATTTGAACAGAGTTTGTCTAATTCTAAATCAGCCATTATAAATCTCCCCCTATTTTGTTTCAAAAAAACTAAAACGCTTCATTCTATTTACTGTTTTAGTAAGTCCAAAAATCTCTTTGCAGTAAACGCAAATTTTTTTTAAAAATATTCTAATAGAATACTTTAATCTTCCAAAAAATCAAGAGTAATTTAAATCTAAAAATGCATTAGGCATTTTTAAGTTTTTGCAGTTTTTACAATAATCATGGAAATGATTTGAAAAAATTCTAAAATTAATTGGAACAATTTCTGACTGCGCTCTTACTCCTCCCCGTTATTAATTTATATTGACAAAACAGGGTAAATGAAATATTTTAATATAAATTTTAAGACTCGAATACATTGACAAATTTTGTCGTGCTATAGATGTTCAAATTTTGTATATTTTAGATGAAAAAAATAATAAATTCAGGTAACTATTCAAGTATGTTCTTTAAAACCGTTAAACCGTTAGAAAAACAAAAATTGTTTTTATTAACCCCAATTAATTGAGGGCTTAATATAATATAAAAGAATCCGGAAAATAAACCGTTTTAACGGTTTTAACAATGATCGCTGAATAATAACAAATTCAGCGGCAAAATTAAGTATAGAAGTTTAACGTTTATTTTTACTTTTAAAAAAAGTTGGACTTTTTAAAAATCGCCAAAATACCGTATTTTTATTATGTTTTAGTATGCGCAAAAAAAAAATTCCATAAATACAAATTTTTTTGACTTTAAAACCGTTAAACCGGCTTATGTTCAGACGTTTAAAATAATGCGTTTTATCATAGGAGCAAAATAATGTTAAGAAAATTACAAATTACAATTCTCCTTATTTTTCTTTTTCAATACCAAGCATTAGCGGGAATAACCCTAACCAAAGACAATATCGACATACGATTCGGATTTCAGGATGAACAGAATAATAATTTTCAAAACTCCGAAACATTTTTTAAGATTAATGCGACCAACATTCCGGAAACAGGAATATACAGGTTTCAAATTCTTCCTAATGGATACTGGTATTCAAGCGGATTCTTCCTTTTTCCTAACCGTTCGGAACAATCCGAATTTCCTGCGCTTGAAAAAAACATCGCATTAAAAGCGGGGGATGATACGGAAATACTTATTCCATTTTATTCTAATAACAGAATTTACGAATATCGGCTTAACGTATATTTTAATAATGAATTTGTTTTTTCAAATAGAAAAGAAACAAATTATGACGCGGGCGGAATTGTCGGCGTTCTTACCGATAATATTTTCTATCTGCGTTTTTTACAGAGTTATTTTAATACTGTCAACGCATCGTCTAATAGAAATAATCAAATAATAGTAGATTTGAAAAAAGACGTTTTCAAAAATCCGTATGTTTCAGGAACGTCATTACAATATATAATAATTGACGATTTTGATTTCAATGATTTGAACGACGAGGAAATCAATGGTTTTTATGAATATCTATACAGAGGCGGGTCGATAGTTTTTACGCCTGCGGTTTTCAAACGGAACAAACAAAATAATGTTTTGAAAAAAATATTTGGCGAGTATGAATGCTCTGAAATCTCCCGAAAAAAAGAGGAAATTCTATTTTTCTTTAAAATAAAAACAATAGATGAAATAAAATCTTATTCGCTGAATTTTACAGATATGAATAGAACAAATTTTTATACTGATAGACAGGGCAAACCAATCGTGATTAGTAAAAAAGCCGGATTTGGAAATATCGTTATATATTTGCTTTCATTTGACTTTGAAAATATTTTAAAACTTGCCGAAACTTCAAACAGGCGCGAATCCGGCATTGAAAATTTAATGAAAGGATATTCTGAAATAATGCGTTCCCTGTTGAATTATAATACAACTTCGTCGTATGACAATTGTTATTATATTCCTGAAGAATATCTTATCTCTTCAAAAAATAAAATATTTTTTGGACTGCTTGCCGTTTATCTTTTTTTTATCGGCCCAATGCAATTTTATATTCTTAAAAAAAGAAATAAACTTGATAAGCTATGGAAAAGTTCTGCGATAATTTCTCTGATATTTACATTGTTTCTTGTTCTGGTATTATCGTCGTCTTTTGTTTCACAAAAGAAAATTAAACGTTATGATTTATCTTATTATGATTCGGATAATATTGTAAATAGAATTTCATATTATTTATTTTATACGAATAATCAGGGCTTGCGCAATATACATTTTATCAATAAGTCTCCGGTTAATGAAATTCAGTTAGAAAGATATTACAGCGGCAACGATAATGATTTTAAAAAACATAAAACATCTCTCGTCTATTATGATACAGGTATATTACTGGCAAATCTCCATATTAAAAACAATGCCGGCAGAATTTTTAGTCAAAAGCATATAGAATTATCGGGCGCCCGAAAAGTCGAGGGCGAATTTATATTGGGCGAGTCGGGAATTAAAGGGAAGATAAGAAACAAATCATCTGAAACTATAACCGAATGCGCGTTGTTTTTTTTCGGCGAAAAACAATTTATCGGCAATCTAAAACCCGGCGATAATGTCGATGTTTTAATAGAAATGAATAAACGAAGGAAATTAAATAAAAACAGGAATTGTTCTAACTGCCTCTGTTACAGAAATTATGACGGCGATATCGAGGATGAATTTTTTAAGAAGTATCCGAAGGTAAAACAAAATTTTGAAATACTGAATTCGTTTTATCCTGACGATAGGCGGTTTACCGTGATTCTGCTTGGAAATCTATCCGGCGGTTATTCCGGAGTCAACATTGATGAACCTGATTTTATTTATGATAACAGTCATATATTAACGGAAGTATTTCAAGTTTCAAGCGATACAAAGATTGTTTATTATCCTGAAATGATAGGTGTCAGTGATTATCGCGAGGAAGTGGATGTTTATAAAATACATATTGAACAACCTTATATATTTAAACCCGTTAAAATGACAGTTTCAATAAAAGTTTCGAAATATATTTTAAACAATGAATTTGAAAAGTTGAAATTACAAATTTACAATCCTGAAAAAAATGAATTTGAAGAAGCCGGCGAAACGGATATTAAGGAAAACATTAATTTTAGCGTAAATAATTTAAACCGGTATTTTATTTACGCGGATAATTTATTTAAAATAAAATTGACCGCGTTAAAAAATCAGAAATATGAGAATTGTTATTTTGACGCGGATAATATCCTTATATATCTTGAAGGGGAAAAATTATGATTAAAATTAATAATCTTACTATAAAGTATAATGATTTCACCGCGGTTGATAATGTGTCGTTTAATATAAAAGAAGGAACCATATTTGGTTTCATAGGCCCAAACGGAGCAGGAAAGACAACGACTATAAGAGTTATGGCCGGTTTAATGTCGCCTTTTGACGGCGCGATAACTATCAAAGGTTTCGACGCGGATAAAGAATCCGATAAAATAAATACAAGTATCGGTTATATGCCTGATTTTTTCGGTGTTTATAATAAAATAACCGTTTCCGAATATCTGATTTTTTTTTCGGAAATTTATAATATTGAAAAGTCAGAAATCGCGAAAAAATTACCTGAAGTTTTAAAGAGAGCAAATCTTACTGAAAAGGCCGACGATTATACGGATAATCTTTCGCGAGGAATGAAACAACGCTTATATATAGCCAACCTCCTTATACGAGAACCCGATTTTTTTATACTTGACGAACCCGCGTCCGGACTTGATCCGCATGCGCGTTTAGAACTCCGCGAAATATTAAAATCATTGCGCAATGACGGCAAAACAGTATTTATTTCATCTCACATACTTCCCGAACTTGCCGACGTCTGCGACGAAGTCGCTATAATTGAAAAAGGAAAATTAAAATTTTCGGGTTCGGTAACCGGCGCGATAAAATTTGCTACGGGGGTAAGACAACTCATTTTTAATATTCTCGATACGGACAAATCATTGAAAGCCCGGAAAATATTAGAGACTTTTAAAACTGTAAGCGATTGCGAAATTAACGGTCAACAATTGACTTTCAATTGCGGCGGCGGCGATAAAGAAATTTACGAAATAATAAGAAAATTTGTCGCTTCAGACATAGAGTTCGCGCCATCGTTTGGAAAACTATATGATTTTGAACAGGCGTTTAAAAATATTACGGCGGGAGAAGTAAGATGAAACATTTAATCTCAATTCCTCTTTTTGATAAAAATATAAAATCTATCTACCGAAGCAAAAGTTCGGAAAGACTGATAACCTTTTTTTCGTTATTCGCTTTATGTTTGATTGTAAACAAAATTTTTATCGTTTATGACCCTTATTCGCTTTCCAACAGAATATGCTGGTTTATGGGCGAATCAATATTTTTATCAGTATTTGGAATACAGGCTATTATTACTATAATTGCGGGATTTATTACCGGCGGAGCGGTTTTCTCTTCTGAACGCGAACAATTGACGTATGATATTCTAATGACCTCGCCTCTAAGCAAAAAAACAATTATAGATACAAGTCTTTTATCTACAATAATGCCGTTTATTACAATAATGTTTATTTCTTTACCGTTGTTTGCAATCGCTTATTTTCTTGGAGGCGTAAGCGTAAAAGTTATCAGCGATCTTATCATAATGAATTTTGCCGCCCTTTTGGTTTTCACAATGTTTGGCATGTCATTTTCGGTTTCGTCAAAAAAAACTTTCAACGCAACGCTGATAGTAATTTTTTTTCCGTTAGTTTGCTTTTTATAACATATAACAAGGTTCTTGGAATAATCAATCCAATTTATATCGCATCAGTTATTAAAATGGAATCAGATATAAATCTATACCAATTTTCTATCAGCCCTATCGCAGGTTTTATTATATTGTATTTTTTTTTGTTTTTGTCTTTGAGATTTAGAAGCGCGGAACTGATGAAAAAAGAAGCCGACAGAAATTTTTCGGTTTCGCGGATATGGTTTTTTATTTTCATTGCGCTTTTTGAATTTTATCTTTTCGGAATAGCTTTGAGCGGTTTGTTGGAAAATGAACGAGATATTGCCAATAAAGTATTTATGATTTATACGTTTACGATTTTTTTTCTGACTATATTAATTTCCGGAAATACAATTAGTTTTTCGGATAAAAATATTAAAAGCAATATAAAAAAATCAGAACTGAACTTTTTTAATAGATTGTTTTTTAAGCGCGACAGAACGATTTGTATAACCGTTTTTTCAATGATTTTTTTCACGGCAATTATTTTAATATTCTGCAATATTTTAATTTTTGGGCGAATATTTTTTATATCGCAGTTTATTAAATTAACGGCTCTTTTTTCAATATTTTTATTAATGCTGCTTAAAATAGGCGAGCGTATTGGAAATATTAATTTACGATTTTTAAAAAATAATATTGTAAAATTAATATTGTATTTTATCGTAGTTTTTTTATTTCTAATATTACCGGCAATTATAAATAATTATAATCTAATAAATAATAACGCCGAAAAAATCGCGTTAAAATCGGATTATTTATTATTATTATCGCCAATGACGCCGCTCGACAATATCATATCTTTCGATAATAAATTTAAATCAGAGGCGCTAAACCAATTTTCAAAAATAGTTTCGCCTTATTTATTTCAAGTTTTTTTATATGGCGTTTTGTCCGTGGTTTTGCATTTAAAAATACGCCGACATAATAAAAGAGCCGGCGCGAATTAAACCCGTTTAAATACATTAAGTCCTTTTAATGCAGTTGGGAAAATGAAGTTTTATGAACTACCCCGCAGCAAACTGCGAGGTATCGAAGAAATTCAGATAATATGAAATCGAAGCAAGCTTCGGGGAATTAACCCAAATTTCTTATTAAGCCCAATTTCAGGAAAAGGATTGAAACCTTTTTTGAAGCAATCCTTTTCCGATGAAATCCGGCTTATGATGATTTATAACGGGTTAACAGTTTATTTTTTTTTCGCTTTTTTAGACTGTTTGCCTTTTTTGGCTATTATTGATAAATCTACTGATTTAGACGTTTCTCCGCCTTTTCCGTCTGTAATTTTTACTGAAACCGAGCAAGTATCAGCTTCAGCTGGAGCTGTAAAAATTGCGGCGGTTCCGATTGTGTCGGATGATATTTCGCCTTTTGAAACCGACCATTCGTATTTTAATTCGTCGCTGTCCGAATCAACCGCTTCGCATACTACCTTGGTCGTATCTCCAATTTTAACTTCTGTATTATCTGGCGTTAATGCTTTAATTTCCGGATTTGAATTTACTTGAACTGTTTTCTTCTCTTTTGCTATTCCGCCGCGTCCATCATTCGCTTCAACTTCGATTTCATATACTCCGCCTTGTTCAGGAGCCGTAAAACTCACAGTCTGTCCATTTCCGTCAATTTTCCCGATTGACGCCTTCCATAAATAGTTTAAAGTGTCCCCGTCTTGATCGACAGCCAAACACGTTATTGTGGCGGTTGCAGAAGCCGCTATTATTGCCGGATTTACCTCGACTCCCGAAATTACAGGAACGGTATTTGGTTTTGGCGGTTCTTCTTTTGCGCAAGAACTCAAACCCATAACAATTATTACGCCGCAAAAAATAAATAACATAAAACGTTTTAACATATAGAAAACCTCCTAAAAAATTTTTTTATTTGTATATACATATACTATTTTTCTTTTCTTTATCTTTATTTTGTTGAAAAAAAAATTTTAATTAAATGGAAAGGGTTTATTTAATCCAAAAACCTAATTATACGATTTTTATTTTAAAAAAACGATTAAAACCTAATTTTAAAGTCTTAAGCGAATTTCAAAATCCTATTAGAGTATTTGGATTTAATTTTTTTTGTCGGAATTTTTTTAAACGGGATAGTAATTGATAAGGAAATTATTTTTATTATTAATCATTTTAAACTTTAAAAAAATATTTTTTAAATGGATTTTATTATTAAAAATTTAATTGTCAAGTTTATTTTTAATTATTTCAGAATTAAATAATAAAACCATCAAAAAGCAAAAAAATGAATAAATGATGTGCAGCGCAAAAAAGTCAAAGTAAGCAAGACAGAAAAATCCCCACACAAGATTTAGTGAAGCTCCCCCGAGCAGAGCTCGGCGGCTTCTTCACTTAAAATCGCAGTTGCTGCACATTAGCAGCAGCAACACGATTTAATTAAGGGGTTTGCAACCCATTAAAAATCCCCGCTTTAAGCGGATGCCCTTCATCCGCCGAGTAGAACTCGGCGGTTTTCTGACATATTTCTATAAAATATTTAAAAAAAATATATGTCGATTATTTTCCGGAAAATCCTTATCTTATAGAACTAATAAAAATTAAAAGAAATTCGCAATGGGATTTTAACCCGAAAACTGCATAAGATTTTTGAAAAAGCGCTGTAAGTAAGGAAAAACATTAATTTTGAACGCTTTTTCAAAAGAATTAATTTTTACTTGGCAGTTTTCAGGTTTTTAGAAGTTT
>DAINAU010000124.1:0-12761 GCA_036733285.1 bacterium | reverse complement strand
AAAAATACGAAGAGTAGATTATTTATAAAAAATATTGATATTTATCATAGGAGTTGCAATTATGAGCAAAATAATTGGAATAGATTTAGGAACCACTAATTCGTGCGTTGCGGTTATGGAAGGCGGCGCGCCTAAAGTAATACCAAATTCCGAAGGAAGCAACACTACTCCGTCGGTTGTGGCTTTCACAAAAGAAGGAGAAATATTGGTAGGAAGAATAGCGAAGAATCAGGCGATAACAAATCCCGATAACACAGTCCGCTCAATTAAAAGGAATGTTGGCGAAGCGAATTTTAAAGTTAAAATTCCGATAATGGGAAAAACTTATACTCCCGAGCAGATTTCCGCGGAGACATTGAGAAAAATGAAAAAAACAGCGGAAGATTATCTTGGGGAAAAAGTTGAAAAAGCGGTTATTACGGTTCCGGCTTATTTTAACGATTCTCAGCGTCAGGCGACTAAAGACGCCGGAACTATCGCCGGTCTCGAGGTTGTGCGCATAGTTAACGAACCTACGGCTTCCGCTTTAGCTTACGGGCTCGATAAAAAGAAAGACGAAATTATCGCGGTCTATGATTTCGGCGGCGGAACGTTTGATATTTCAATACTAGAAATCGGGGACGGAGTTTTTGAAGTAAAATCAACAAACGGAAACACCAAACTCGGAGGCGACGATTTCGACGACATCATAATTCAATGGATGGTCGACGAGTTTAAAAAAGAAAGCGGAATTGATTTGTCTAAAGATAAGATGGCGAAACAAAGATTGAAAGAAGCCGCGGAAAAAGCTAAGATAGATTTGTCGGGAATGAATGAAACAAATATTAATCTTCCGTTTATTACCGCTGACGCTTCAGGACCGAAACATATGAATTTGAATCTGACAAAAGCTAAATTTGAATCAATGATTATGGATCTTGTCGACGGTTCTTTCGAGCCCTGTAGAATCGCTATAAAAGACGCCGGAATAAAAGTTTCCGATATTGACGAAATTGTTCTTGTCGGAGGTTCTACAAGAGTTCCTTTAATTCAGAGAAAGGTTAAAGAATTTTTCGGCAAAGAAGGACACAAAGGAATTAATCCTGACGAAGTCGTAGCGATAGGCGCCGCTATTCAAGCCGGAATTTTAATGGGCGACAGCAAACTCAAAGATTTGGTTTTGCTTGATGTTACTCCGTTGACGCTTGGAGTAGAAGTTCTCGGAAATATGGTTGAACCGATAATCGACAGAAACACTACGATTCCGGTTAAGAAAAGCAAAGTGTTCACTACGGCGGCCGACAGTCAGCCCGCGGTAAGCATAAATGTATTGCAGGGCGAACGCAAATTCGCTAAAGACAATAAAACTCTTGGAAGATTTGATCTTGTCGGAATACCTCCCGCTCCGCGCGGAGTTCCGCAGATAGAAGTTACGTTTGATATTGACGCGAACGGAATTTTGAAAGTTACCGCTAAAGATTTGGGAACCGGTAAAGAACAGCAGATAACTATCACCAAACCCGGCGGATTAAGCAAAGAAGAAATTGATAAAATGATTAAAGAAGCTGAAATGCACGCTGATGAAGATAAAAAACAGCAAGAACTTGTCAGCGCTCGCAATCAGGCGGAAAGCATTATTTATAATACTGAAAAATCATTGAAAGATTACGGCGATAAAATTTCAGAAGACGATAAAAAGAAGATTGAGGATACCATAGCCAAATTAAAAGAAGTAAAAGACAGCGACAATGTTCAGACTATAAACGAAGCTATCGAAGAAGTTACTAAAAACGCGCATAAATTAGCCGAAGAAGTTTATAAAGCTGCGGCTGAAAAAAATCAGCAGGCGGCGGGCGGCGCTCAGCCTGGACCGGAACAGCAGCAAAATCCGGCTGAACAGCAGAATGCGGATAATAAAAAATCATCTAATTCAGATGTGGTTGACGCCGAATTTGAAGAAGTGAAAGACGGCAAGAAATAACGCTCCGCAGTATTATTTTTTTACGAATAGCGCGATAGTCAAACTGTCTATCGCGCTTATTTAATATTAGTAACTATTTTTAAAATCATTTCAAACAATAAAAAAGGGCTAACAATCGGATTAGAAGGGAATTGGGGTTCTGGAAAATCAAGCATCATTGCAATATTAAAAAAAAAATTAAAAGAATCGTGCGATTTAAAAGAATCGTGCGAATCTAATAATTCGTGCGAATCTAAAAAATCTAAATCCTTAATTCCTTTGATACAATTTGACTCCTGGGCGCATGAATGCGAACCTTTAAGAAGAATATTACTTGAAACTTTAATTGCTGAAATTACAAAAAATATTGACGATTTCGCAAAAGATTTAACTGAAAATCAAAAAAATGAAATTCAAAAAAATAAAATTCAAAACCTGAAAAAAAAATTAGAAAAAGAAAATGAAAAAATCTCTAAAAAAATAGTTATAAAAAGTCTAACAGTGTTAGGAATTTCAGCATTAAATGAACTTGATAAGTTTGTTGGCGAAATTGATATTAATAATTATTGGCAGATTGCGGCTTTGACAGCAAGAAAAATATTAGGCAAAGAACTTAATAAATATGAAGTTCCAAAACTCCAAACTTTTTGGTGGACAACTTCTCAAGAAGCAAAAACCCAAAAAGAACAAAAGGAAAAAGGAATAAAAAAGATTTATGAAGAAATAAAAAAATATTCGGCTTGGGATTTTATTTGGACAGTAGTGGAAGGCGCCGAACTTGAAGAAAACGGAAAAAAACCTAAAGCTATTCTTGATATAATAAATTGCGGATTGGAAAATGACAGCAAAGATTTGTTTGAAAATGTAAAAGAACCATTTAAGAAATTAAATATTTTATATAATTTATTGCCGCAGACAAAGGACGACGAGTCTAAAAACATTGATAAAGAAAAATTTCTTTTGAAAACAATTGAAAATTTTATCAAATATTCGTCATTAGAAAATGACATTTTGCAAATCAAAGAAATTGTTGCGCCGAAATATTTATTTGATTTGATTTTGAAAAAGACAAATAATAATAGTCATAGTTTATCGGAATAAGAGCAATTCGAACAACATCCGCATTTTCCGTCTTTATTATCAGACGTTTTAAAAAATTTGTAAACTAAAATAATAACGGCAGACAAAACAATAAGTCCCACAATAATATATTCCAACATCATAATTCCTCCAAAATAATACTTCTTTCGGTTTTCTAATTATTAAAATTTATACAAACAGACTGCCAATCTGATAAACTACAAAACAAACCGCCCACGCGCCTAAAGTCGAATATAAAATTGAGAATCCAAGCCATTTCCAACCGATTTCAGCTTTAATAACCGCAAGCGTCGCAAAGCAAGGAGCAATTATCAAAGTAAAAAGCATTAAAACATATGCGACAAGCGGATTAAACGCTTCGTCTTTACGCAGCGACTCTCTCAACCCTTCGCTTTCTTCTGTTTCATCGATACCTACTTTGTATAAAATACCGAGCGTGGATACAACTACTTCTTTAGCCGCGAATCCCGTTACGGCAGACACGCCGATTTTCCAGTCAAATCCAATAGGTCTAACTAACGGCTCAATAATTTTTCCGATTCTTCCGGCTATACTGTATTCAAGCGCCGCCTCTTGTTTTAACGTTTCAATGCGAGCTTCAGTTAATTCTTCGATTTTTTCGTTGACCGCAGATTCGATTGTTTTTTCCCCTTTTATTAATTGCTCCTTTAATTCGGATAAACTTTTTTTTTCTTCAGGTTCTTCAATGTTAGAAATAACGGTTTTTCCGGATTTTAAAGCTTCCATTTCCGATTTTATAGAATTAATATCAACCCGCTTTTTGAATTCTTCTTTTAGATTGTCGTAAGAAATCGTATCAGTGTTAAGTTTAGGAAATGTTGTTACCGCCCAAATTAAAACTGAAGCCGCAAGAATTATCGTGCCGGCTTTCTTAATATATTGAAAAGTCTTTTCCCAGACATGAAAAAATATTCCCCTCAAAGTCGGCATTCTGTATGGCGGAAGTTCCATAACAAACGGAGTTGAATCGCCTTTTAAAATTGTTTTCCTGAAAATCAGCGAAGAAATCAACGCAAGCATAATTCCAATTATATAAATCGAAATTACAATATTTCCGGCGTTATGAGCGAAAAACGCTCCTGCGAGCAATATATGCACCGGCAGTTTTGCCCCGCAGCTCATAAACGGAGTTATTAATACCGTTATAATCCTATCTTTCGCGCTTTTCAGAGCGCGCGAAGCCATTACTGCCGGAACGGAACATCCGAATCCCAATATCATCGGCAAAAAAGATTGACCGTGTAATCCGAACAAATGCAGAACCTTATCCATAATAAACGCTATTCGCGACATATATCCCGTATCTTCAAGTATTGAAATAAATAAAAACAGCAATACTATTAAAGGAACAAAGGAAAACACTCCGCCTACGCCGGCTATAATTCCGTCGACAACAAGCGATTTCAATAATCCGTCCGCCATTAACGAGCCCGCGAGTTCGCTTGTCCATCCGAAAATTGTTTCAAGCCAGCCCATCGGATATTCGCCTATAGCGAATGTCAATTGAAAAATCGCCCAAATTATAAAAATAAATATCGGCAGACTTAAAACCTTATTTAATACTACCGCATCTATTTTTTCCGTCATATCAATTTCTAAAACCGGCTTGCGGGTAATAGCTTCAGCCGTGGCTCCTCTTATATAACCGTATCGCTGTTCTGATATGACTATCTCCGAATCTCTTCCGAAATGTTTTTCTATTCTTTTAATTTTTTCGGAAGTCTTAAATTTCACAATTTCTTTTTGCGCGTGGTTTTCAATTAATTCTATCGCCCGTTTGTCTTTTTCAAGAAGTTTGATGGCAAACCAGCATGCAGGATATTTTGAAACAAAATCAGCGTCGCTATTCAACGCTTTAGTGATTTCTGAAATGTCCGTTTCTAGTTCGCCTCCGTAGCTTGGACAAAACTGCGTATTTGAATTTTCAACGGTATCAATGATTCTTTCAAGCAGATTTTCAAGTCCTTCGCTTTTTACTCCGACTGTTTTTACCATTTGGATTCTTAATATTTTTGACAATTTTACTTCGTCTATTACAACTCCCCGGGCTTCCGCTTCGTCGCTCAAATTCAATGCGCAAACTATCGGAACGTTAAGTTCCTGAAACTGCATGCATAAATATAAATTTCTTTCAAGATTGCCCGAATCAAGCACGTCAACCACGACGTCGGGTTTTTCGTTTATTATAAAATCCCGCGTTACTACTTCGTCTATAGAATATGCGGTTAAGCTGTAAGTTCCGGGCAAATCATAAATTGTGAACTCATAATTCTTGTATTTTCGTGTTCCGACTTTTTTCTCGACTGTAACTCCCGGATAATTCCCGACTTTATGTCTTAATCCGGTTAATCCGTTGAAAATCGTAGTCTTGCCAGTATTCGGATTTCCGGCAAGCGCGACTGTAATTTTTTTTATTTCCATTTACTCGTTTCCTTATAATTATATTGTGCAATGTAATCTCATTTTAAACTATCTGTTTCTTTTTGAACGATTTCCACATCCACGCCCTCCGCTTCCAATTTGCGGAGCGACAAATTGCAGCCGTTAAGATTTATCTCGATTGGATCTCCAAACAAAGCGCTTCTTACAATATGGCCGACGGCGTTTTTTATAAAACCCATATCGGACAGCCTTTTGCCGATTTCTCCGTTGAGTTTAACCTTTAAAATTTTAAAACTCATCCCGTCGGTTAAATCATATATATTCATAATTCCCTCCAAAATATTATAGATGGAGCTATAATTTTTAGATTATTCTAAAATATATATTTCGTTTGTCAATATTTTTTTGTTGTTTTTTTTTAAGTTTGGTTTTAATATATTTGTTATTAATCGTTTATTTGGAGGGAGATTTATGCTTGGTTTAATAATGATTGGAGGCAGAGGAACAAGATTCTGGCCTTTAAGTAAAATAATGCTGCCTAAACAATTAATTGATTTTACCGGAAAAGGCGAAATGATAAAACTGACCGCAGGCAGATTAAAGCCGGTTATTAAAAACGACGATCTGTTTGTAATAACCTCAAAACATCTAATCTCTCCGGTAAAAAAAATATTGAAGGAAATAAAAAATGTCATTGGCGAACCCGAAGGAAAAAACACCGCGCCCTGCATAGCGCTTTTGTTAGGTCTTTTATATAATGATTGCAAAGATAAAGTTCTCGGCGTATTTCCGGGCGATCATTATATTGAAAAAGAAAAAATTTTCACTTCTATTCTTCGCCAAGCCGAAACTTTCGCTAAGAAAAACGATTTTCTTATAACAATAGGAATAAAACCAGAAACGCCGCATACGGGTTACGGATATATTGAATATAATCGAAAACGGACTTTGGCAAAAAATATTTTTGAAGTAAAAAAATTTTATGAAAAACCCGATTTGCTTACCGCAAAAAAATTTTTAAAATCCGGAAGTTTCCTTTGGAATGCCGGTATGTTTATTTGGAGGATAGAAACGATTATTGAGGAATTCAAAAAATATCAGCCCGCGATGTATAAATCAATTATCAAAATCAGTCAAACTGCAACTAAACTCCGCAATAGAGTAATCGCAGAAGAATTTAAGAAAATGCCGAAAATTTCCATAGATTACGCTATAATGGAACATAGTTCAAATATCGCCGCTATTCCGGTTGATATTGGTTGGAATGACATCGGAAGCTGGTCAAGTCTTGATTCGATTAATTTAAAAGATGAAAACGGAAACGTAATAATATCAGATAAAAGTTTTATCTCAAACTCAAACCGCAATATTATTCATTGTAAAAATAAAATGGCGGCGGTAATCGGCGCGGACGATTTGATAATTGTTTCGGATAAAGATTCCGTCCTTGTTTGTAAAAAAAATTCAGACCAAAAAGTCGGCGATATTGTAAAATTTCTTGAATTAAATAAATTAAACGGTTATCTATAGCTTTAGTTATATTATGGATTATTTTGCTCATTCTAAAAACGATAATGACGCTCCGCATAAATTATCGGAACATTTATTTTCAGTTTCTCGATAGCGATAAGGAATTAAATATAATATGAAATACTTTGCTCGCGAAAATCAAGAACTTTCAATTCATCTGGAAAATACTGCAAATCTCACAAAAGATTTTGCCAGGTTTTTTGATTGTGAAAATTTAGGGTATTCAATCGGTATTTTACACGATTTAGGAAAATATACTGATACATTTCAAGATTATTTACAACGGGCCATACGCGGAGAAAAAACTATACGCGGAGAAATTATTCATTCCTTGCAGGGCGCAAAATTTGTAGCAGAAAAAATTAGCGATACTTTAATTGCAGATATATTAGGCAATATTATTGCCGCTCATCATAACGGTTTATTTGATACTATCAATGATGGCGAACGAACTTTGACTATTAAAACTAATAAAAGTGAAGACATACTTCATTACGATGAAGCAATTAAAAATTTTTGTCCTAATATTGATACACAAAAGATTGAAAATGAAATACGAAATTTTTGCAAAAAATGCATAGATAAAAAATTAATGCCTCTTTTTATGATGCATCTTTTAACAAAAATATTATATTCCTGTCTTGTTGATGCTGACCGTTGCGATGCAGCGGAAATAAAGCCAAATGATGATAAACCCAATTGGGATAGTTTGATAGAAAAATTGCAAAATTATCTTGAACGCATAGATAAAAAAAGTATTCTCGACACAATCCGTAAACAGATTTCGGAACAATGCGGCATTGCAGGAATTGAGCGAAAGCCTGGAATATATACTTTATCCGTTCCAACCGGCGGCGGTAAAACATTGTCGAGTTTACAGTTTGCTTTGAAGCATGCCAAAGAAAACAATATGAAACGAATCATTTATGTTATTCCTTATTTATCAATTCTTGATCAGACAGCGAATACTATTCGTAAAGTATTTGAAAATGAAAAAATTGAGGAAATAATTTTAGAACATCATTCCAATATTGATTTAGCTGAGACTGATGATGACGCAGATGAAAAGTATCGCTTGCTCACTTCGCGATGGGATTCTCCAATTATACTGACTACAATGACGCAGTTTTTAGAAACGATTTACAGTAATAGAGCGTCAAAACTTCGTAAATTTCATAATATGTCGGACTCTGTTTTGATATTTGATGAAATTCAAGCGCTACCTATTAAATGCGTTCATTTATTTAATGATGCTGTTAACTTTCTTAACATATTCGGTAAATCAACTATTTTACTTTGCACTGCAACGCAGCCGCATCTTCATAACACCGAAAGACCTGTGTTATTATCTGACAATCCGGATATAATCCGTTTATCACAGGATGAATTAAAAAACTTCGAGCGTGTTCAAATTAAAAATGAAAGTCAGATATCAATGGATTATGAACAGATTGCAGACCTTGCGCATTCAAAAATAAGACAAGGTGAAAGTACGCTTATCATACTGAATACTAAAAGTGACGCGCGTAAAGTGTATGAAAAATGCAAAGTATTTGATTGCGAAAAAGCATTTTTGACAACTGATCTTTGTCCTGCGCATCGTTTGAATATTCTCGAACGGATTAAAACTAATCTGCTGCAGGACACAAAAAAAATAACGTTATGCGTCAGCACTCAATTGATTGAGGCGGGCGTAGATATTTCATTTGACTGCGTGATTCGAGCGCAAGCAGGATTGGATAGCATTATTCAAGCAGCAGGGCGCTGCAACCGCAACAAAGAAAAATCAAATCTGCAGCCCGTTATAGTTATAGATGTCAAAGATGAAAATCTATCCCGCTTGCCGGAAATTAAAGAAAGCAAGAGTATCACGGCAAGAGTTTTCCGCGACAATCAAGATAAAAATTTATTGTCCGCTGAAGTAATAGACCAGTTTTATCGCTACTATTTTTACGAACAAAAAAATAAAATGGATTATTCTATTCAAAATAATTCCTTGACAATTTACAGTCTGCTTAACGATAATATCTCAGATGCAGTTGCATACCGTAATCGTCACGAAAAAATTTATACTGGTTTGCCCTGCGCTTTTAAGACAGCGGCAGAAAATTTTTCCGTTATTGACGGCGCGCAGACTGGAATTGTTGTTCCTTATGGCGAAGCAGAGCAACTCATTGATGATTTTATAAAAGCTTTTAGTCCAAAAGAAAAAATGCGTATTCTGAAAAAACTTCAGAGATATACGGTTTCTGTATATTCACATACACTTGCGCAAATTTCCCATGCAATCAGTATTGTGGAAAAAACTTTTTATGTGTTGAATCAAGATTATTATGATAATGAAGAATTTGGATTACTTCTTAATCCGAAATTATCAGTTTTGATACTTTAAAATAAAAAATACATTTTTATTTATTTCAATGCGAGGTATAAAATGGAAAAAAAGCGCAACTCAATAGAGTTTAAAATAACAGGTCGTTATGCTTTATTTTCAGATCCGGTTACGAGGATAGGCGGCGAGAAGTTTTCGTATCAGATTCCAACATATCAGGCGCTCATCGGTATTCTTGAAAGCATATACTGGAAGCCGACATTTATCTGGTATGTCGATGCGGTAAGAGTGATAAATAAAATTCAAACTGAATCCAAAGGCGTCAAACCATTAAAAATGAGCGGGGGGAATGATCTTTCTTATTACACATATTTAAGGGATGTGGAATATCAGACGCTTGCTCATTTTGAGTGGAACGAGCATAGGGCAAAGGAATTTGAAAATGACCGCGATGAACACAAGCATCACAATATTGCCAAACGCAGTGTAAAAAAAGGCGGAAGGCGTGATATTTTTCTCGGCGCTCGTGAATGTCAAGGATATATTGAACCTTGCGCATTCAATGAAGGGACTGGTTTTTATGATGGTTATGGCGAGCTTGATTTTGGAATACAATTTCACGGTTTTGATTATCCTGATAATACTGGAAAAAATGAACTCGCTGTTCGCTTATGGAAAGCAAAAATGATAGATGGTATTATAAAATTTCCAACTCCCACGGATTGCGAACCTTCTTTGCGGCGAGTGATTCGACCTATGACAAAAAAAGAATTTAAAAGCGATACAAACTTCACATTCATTAAGGATGATGTAAGCGTATCTGATTTGAAAATGGAGGTATAATCATGGGATTTTGGCAAAACCTTGCAGATAGTTATGATAAAAATGCTGAAGCATTAAAATCGAAATATCCCCTATCATCAACGACAATTTCCAATAATAGCGATATGATTGTGGTTATTATCATTGACGGTAACGGCAAGTTCTCCGTTGAAAAAATCGAAAAAGCTAAGAAAAACAGTTATGGCAATGAAATTGTTCCTGTTCAGCATATATGTATTCCTGTTACTGAAAAAAGTATGGGGCGAGCAAGCGGCATAGCTCCTCATCCTGTTTTTGACCAATATGAATATTTGAAAGGAAGCGGCAAAAAATTTGATGCGTATCTTCTCGAATTAGAAAAATTTGCAAAATCTGAATTTGCGACATCTCAAGTGAAAGCAATTTATGAATATGTTAAACAAAAAACAGTTGAAAATGATTTGAATGATATAAAACCGAAAGATAAGACAAATATCATATTTAAAGTTGAAATATCCGGCAATCCGCAAACAAAATTATGGGAGGACGAAAATTTTTTTGAAGCATGGAATAATTATTATTTTAAACAAAAGGAACAGATAAAATCTCTTGATTATATTACAGGCGATGAAAAACCAACTGCAGATTTTCATCCCAAAAAAATTGTGAACAGTTCAGCAAACGCAAAACTAATATCTGATAACGACAAAACAAATTTTACCTTTCGCGGTAAATTTGAAAACTCATCGCAAGCGTTTTCTATTGGCTATGAATCTTCACAAAAAGCGCACCAGTTTCTCAGATTTCTTATCAATGATCGCGGAGGATATCCTTGCGGCGAACAGGTGATTTTGTCTTTTGCAATTAGCTCCACAGATGATAAATTGATGCAGCCGCCTATAACGGATAACAGCGTATGGTCTTTTCTGCAAGAACAGGAATTTACGAAACAAACAGACTCCGAAAGGCAGATAAATCTAAACGCTGAAACCGGTATTGACTACGCTGAAGCGTTGAGAAAATCGCTTGCAGGATTCGGATATAGCAATACATTAACCAAGCATAGTAAAACAGCTGTAATCGTTCTTGATGCCGCAACAACAGGACGCTTAGCAATTACATTTTACCGTGAATTGAATAGAAATGAATATATTGAAAATATTGCAGATTGGCACAGCGCATGTAAATGGAATCAGCAATATTGGAATTACAAAGACAAACAATATATTTCATATACCGGCGCGCCATCAATTGATAGAATCATAGAAGCTGTTTATGGCAAACCCCGCGGCTCGGAAGATAAGAATTATATCAAAATAAAAAAGAAAGCAAGAGAACGATTGATTCGCTGTATTTTTGATAAAGCGATATTGCCAAAAGATTTTGTTGCTGCGGCAGTCAGGCGGGCATCTAATCCATTAGCAGTTACAATAAACGGAAAATTTGACCGGAAAATTTTTAATCAAATTGTTTCTACAGCATGCGCTTTAGTTCGCAAAGAAAATTTACAAAACATTAAAAAGGAGGTGGATAAATTGAGTATTGAAAAAGACAGAAATGATCGCGATTACTTGTATGGCAGGTTGCTTGGAGCGGCGGACAAATTAGAGGAATATGCGCTCTACAAAAAGAATAATGACCGTATTGTTACCGCAGCAATACGGCATATGCAGGCATTAGCGCAACGTCCGTTCAGCGCGTGGCAAACAATTCACAGTTGCCTGAATCCGTATATCCAAAAAGTAAAAGACAGTTTTGCTTTTAATGAGATTCAAGATGTAAAACAATTATTTAAAGCAGGCGACTATGAAAATAATACGCCATTAAACGGTTCTTATTTGATTGGATATTACCACGAACGCGCATATATTGACCAACTAATTTCTGATGCTCGAACTAAAAATAAGTCAACAAATTTTAACGAAAAGGAGAATGAAAATGACGGACAAGAAAACATTAACGAACAAAATTGATTTTGCTGTAATCATTTCAGTAAAACGGGCAAATCCAAATGGCGATCCGCTAAATGGAAATAGACCGCGTCAAACTTACGACGGATTTGGAGAAATTTCCGATGTTTGCCTTAAGCGAAAAATACGGAACCGATTACAAGATATGGGTGAATCTATTTTCGTCCAATCAGATGATAATCGCGCTGACGATTATCGCTCTCTTAATGATCGTTTTCAAGCAGCCAAACTTAAAGATAAAAATGAAAGAAATGAATCTTGTCAAAAGTGGTTTGATGTGCGCGCATTCGGTCAGGTTTTTGCTTTTAAAAAGAAAGGAGAAGGGAAAAAAAATAAAAAAAGTGACGCAACGGATGAGCAGAAAAGCGATGCTGCTGATGCGCAGGAAGGTAATGCTGATGCGGTTTCAATTGGTATTCGCGGACCGGTAACTATTCAAAGCGCATTTAGCGTAGAGCCGATTGTTCCCGAAAGTTTACAGATTATTAAAAGCGTTAATTTAGAGACACAAAAAGAACCAGATAAAAAAGCGCCTGACACAATGGGAATGAAACATCGTGTTGACAAAGGTATTTATGTGTCTTTTGGATCAATCAATACCCAATTGGCAAGTAAAACAGGTTTTTCTGATGAAGATGCTGAAAAGATTAAAAAGGCGCTTCGATCAATGTTTGTCAACGATATA
>DAINAU010000123.1:0-12825 GCA_036733285.1 bacterium | reverse complement strand
TGAATTCTATGTTTGTCACGTTTGACGGAGTCGTGGATAATTGTATCGCTATCGTGTCGGTCTGCGTATCCGTTCCGGTTCCGTTTACCGCAGATATGGAAATTATTGTTCCGGTTAATTCCGCTTTTATATATTTCAATGATTCGTCGGAATACGGTTTTATTTCAAACGTTCCCCTGTATTTTCCCGAGTTTGACGAGGTTTCAGTCAATATTATTCTGATTCCCGAAGCGTCTTCGCCGGATGTTACAAAACAAATCATAGTGTCTATCGTCAGATTGTTTCCGTCGCTTCCTATCGCTTCAGCGGACATAACGCTGTTCGGAACTATGCTGCCTGCGAGTTCGGATGCATATCCCGAATTCATATACCGCAGAGATTCAAGCGTTGCGCAGGTTTTCGGAACCGTTATATTCACAGTGTCGGATTTGGTTCCGGCTATTACGGTTATAACGTCGCCGTAATTTGCCTTCAACGTTCCGCTGGTTTTGTTTGTCAGTTCTCCGAGTTTTATCTGCGCCGCGTTTCTGAAACGTCCCGAATTGCCGTTCGTTTCTACAAGCGTTACGCTTATCGAGCAGGAACTGTTTGTATTCGGAATATTGTTGTTTACGATATACGCGGTTAAAGTATCGGACGTGTTCGGATTCATATCTACCGCTATCGCTTCCACATAAAGATTCGCGGATGGCAGTATGTCGTTTGTTATTGAAGTCGTATAATTCGATTCCTTGAATTCTATGTTTGTCACGTTTGACGGAGTCGTGGATAATTGTATCGCTATCGTATCGGTCTGCGTATCCGTTCCGGTTTTTCCGGCAGCTTCCATAGTTATAACGGTTCCGGATTTTTCAGCTAATAAAAATCTTTGAAGTTCGTCGGAATAATTTGATAATTTTAAATTGCCTCTGTATTTCCCTGAATTTTCTAATGTTTCGTTTAAAATCAAAAAAATTCCGGAATTATCTTCAGACGAATATATTTTACATATCAATGTATCAGGAGTTAATGAATTCCCGTCTTTTCCATTAGCTTCAATATATAAAAAAGAATTAATGCCGATATTTCCCGACAATTCTGAAGAATAATCGGAATTCATAAAACGTATATTATCTAATGTAAGAGGAACGGAAGGAACTGTAATATTTAAAGTGTCTGATTTGTTAAAACTTGCAACTGTTATGCTATCGCCGAAATTTGCCTGAAGCGTTGCCAATGTTTTATTTGTAGCGCCTCCGAGTTGAGCCGAACCTCGAAATTTGCCGGAATTCCCGTTAGTTTCAAATAAAACTACGGGGATTGAACAATTAGTATTATTTGCCGGTATGGAATTATTTATTATATAAGCCTGTAAGGTATCAGAAGTGTTCGGATTTAAATCAAGCGCGACAGCTTCGATGTAAACTTTAGACGACGGCAAAAATTCGCCTTCAAACTTCAAGGAATAATCGGACGTTCTGAATTCTATATTCGCGACTTGATTCGGAGATTGCGAATACTGAATAGAAAGTTTGTTTGTCAAGGTTTCAGAACCGTCGTGATTTAAAGCGAAAACCGTTATTTCAGAACCTTGAGAATAAGCGCATAAATAATCGAAAAAATCGTCGCTGAATGTCGAAAGTTTGAAAACTCCTCTGAATCTTCCGGTATTATTCGAGGTTTCGGTTAAATTTATATTAATGCCCGCCGGATCTTCGTTTGAAACGGCTTTGCATACAAGCGTGTCAATTGTCAATTTATTAGCGTCTAACGCGTTTATTTCAATATAAATCTCAGAGTTCGGGCTAATATGTCCAATTAGTTCTTCAGAATAATTTTGATTCATAAATCTTATATTATCAATGAAAGTTTCCGGCGGACGCGGAACCGTAACATAAGCAATTCCGTATTTATCCGAAACTGAAACGGTAAGACTATCGCCATAATCCGCTTTTAAAATTCCAACGGTTTTATTTGTCGCTTCTCCAAGTTTAGCCGTATTTCTAAAAATACCGTCTCCGCTGTTAGTCTCGATTAAAATTACCGGAATCGAACAGGAAGCGTTTGTGGAAAGCATTGTATTATTTATAAGATAGACAAGCATAGTATCGACTGTGTTAGGATTTAAATCTACGGCTGCGGCTTCTAAATAAACTATTGAATTCGGAATTAATTCCTCGGATAAAGCGGCGGAGTAATCTGATTTTTTAAATTCAATATTATTTATTATCACTGGCGAAGTGGGCAGTTGAATTACCACATCGTCGGTTTTAGTATCTTCGCCTGAAGCGTTAACGGCGGTTATGACAACCGAACATCCTGAGACTGTAGCTTTTAAAAATTTTCTGACGTCGTCGGAAAAATTCATTAACTTGAAATATCCTCTGTATTGACCGCTGTTTTTTTCAGTTTCAATTAATTCGACTGATATGCCTTGAGTATCTTCGTTAGAGGAAGCTTTGCAAGACATTGTATCTATGGTTAATTCGCTTCCGTCGGCTCCTCTCGCTTCAATATAAAGAGTATATTCGAGCGGAACGCTGCCGGTAAGTTCAGCCGAGTAATCAGGTTTCATAAATCTCAAACTGTTAAGATTTGCCGGTTGTTTAATTGCAGCCACTTTGATATATCTTGGATAGGGGTTCATTAGCGTCGTGTCGCAGTTTAAATCGTTTAAAACAATTCTTATCGAATCGCCGGGAGCTACGCCAATTTCTCCGCGCGTCATATTGGTAAATTCTTCAAGCCGGAAATTCCCATAATACTTGCCTGTATTAATGCCTGATTCGGTAAGAGTAAGTATAATATATTCCGAAGGGAATTTTGTTATATTCTCAATTTTTACGGAAGTAGTATCCGCTATCGCGCTGTTTCCGTAATCTCCGATAGCTTCAAGATATATAGTTGAATTATTTTCTATATCCCCGAAATTTTGAAGCGGCGATGATTGCCCCGAAGATTTATATGCGTTTAAAGCGTATAAAAAATCCGGCGATTTCGGCGTTCCCACCGTAGCCGACGCTCTGACCAAAGTATCATTGTATAATGTCAGAGAAATTATGTCTCCGGGAGAACCCAGAATATAATTGTTTCCGTTATCCGTAAAATAATATATTTTCGGCTGAGCAGTTAATCCGCCGACTTTATATATTTCGCTGCCGACGGCTGTTTCAGTTAGCATAACGGTTATGCTGTCGCTTGAGATTCCGGTAACGGGATTCAAATTCCTGTGTATCGTTATATATTTTGTGTCAATAAGTATTGCGGCGGACGCGTTTTCAGCCGCTAATAATTTTATATATAAATTGTCGCCTGAAACCAAATCGCTGCTTAGTTCAACGTCCGCCGACGAATTTGTATAAAATCTTAAACTTAAAACATATTGGTCTTCCGGCTGTTTATAATTCTCAACGTATAATTTTACGAGCGAACTGTCGCCTGAAACTATTCCATAAACCTGTATTGTATCGGGACGCGTCGCTTCGAGTTCCGCCCTGCCTTCGTATTTGTTCACAACAATTTGTTTAATAACCGGTATGGTTATCCAATTTCTAAAAATATTGCTGTTCGCAGCGGTTTCAATCAAAGTTACTGTTATGGAATCGTTTGTCGATTCTGACTTCAAACATATATTCGCGGTATCGCGAAGCATATCGTTTGCGTATGGATTCGTATCGGATATTGCCTGCAAATCATATGCTTCGGCTTCTATATATAAAAAACTATAAGCGGCTTCAAAAGATATTTTAGAATTTGAAATTGCATTCGAATATGCCGCGTCTCTAAAAAGTTTTATGGATTTCAAACGGTCAGGAGTAATCTCGTATGCGACCTCGCGTTTTATTTCGGTTCCGGGAGGCGACGCAGTCGGAAGTTTGGTATAAGGATCCAATACCTTTGCTTCTATCCAGTCCCTCTTTGCGGCTTCAATTCTTCCGGCTATCTGAATTCCGGCTTCGTTAGCGTCAATAACGTATATTGAAGTTCTATATATTCCGGTATGATTTCCTGTTTCGATAAGTTCGTAAATCGTGTCTTGCGCGGATTCATTCTTTTCAGTGGAACTTTGAACGCTGATCAAAACGGTATCAGGAAGCAGATTGCTGCTTGTTGTTATATCAGCGGTTATTTCCAGATACAAATAACTGCCTAAATTTATAGGAGAAAATTTCGTTTGAGAATAACTTGACGATTCTTTCAGGCTAACCGATAAAAAAGTTGTCGGAGGCATATAAATAGCGGTCGATACCGTGTCCGCTCCCGAACCTATCAAATAATTATATTCGGCTGGAGTTATGTTGTAATATTTAGTATCGCCGAACGATAAAACCAATTTTGACGCCGGAGTGAGTTTCATTTTATTTTCTGCTATGGATGTGATTTCGCTTAGCGACAAAATATTTCTGAAAACGCCCGTATGTTTGCCCGTTTCATACAAAGTCAAATTAAATAAATACGATTGAGAATCGCCGAAATACGTGTCTCCGGAATTATTGACTGTGAATATAATTACTCCGCAAGTGTCGGCGGTTAATTCGTTTAAATCTGTCGCTGTCAGAGAAACATACAAATTATCTCCGTAAGTTACCTGCTTATATGAAAGCCAATTATCAATATAATTTGATTGTTTAAAACGAAGTTCATTGTAAGCAAAGGGAGATTTCGGAACCGTCATTTTAACCGTTATCGTGTCATTGGCGTCGGTTGAATTTTTTACGGTAATATAAATTGTGTCGCCGTAATTCGATTTCAGTTCGTCTATTGTATCGTTGGATAAAACGGTGATTTTAAATTTTCCCTGAAATCTGCCGCTGTTTGACGATGTTTCGGTTAAAACAAAATTAATCGCGTCTGAAACATTTGACGAAGCGTATGACTGCATTTCAAGAATGTCCGCGGTCAGCGTATTATTATCGTCCGCTATAACTTCTACATAAACATAATCGTCAACCGAATAATCGCTCGTTTTATTTATTAAAAATGTCTGGTCTGTCTTGACGTTTATGCTGATTATATTTGAAGGTTGAACCGCGTTGAATACGGTTATAGTATCCCATTTATCTGAAACGTTTATGACAATTGTGTCTCCGGTCTGATACGCTTTAATATAATTCATTGATTGATACGAAAAATTATTCAGCTCTACGTATCCTCTGAAAATTCCCGAATTTTTCTGGGTTTCATTGAGAATTATAAATATTGAATCATATGTGGAAAAACAAATTATCCGCAATGTGTCGGCATAATAAGCGTTTCTGTCCGTCGCCGTAACTTCGATATACAGCTTGCTGTAAGCTGACGCAGAATCTCCTGAGTCTGTCAAATAATTCGAATTCTTAAAATTTATGGATTGAATATTTGCAGGAGTTTTCGGAACTGTTACATAAACCGTATCTTCAATCGAAGGCGTTATATTCTGAGTAATAACTATCGAATCTCCAAAACCGCATTTTAATATGTTTAACGTTTGATTTGAGTTTTCTCCGAGTTTTGCCGAAACTCTGAATTTGCCCGAATTTGAATTTGTTTCCGCAAATGTCAATATTATGCTGTCGTTAGTTGTCCGGTTGAATAATATTGCAGAAAAAGTATCGGCAGTCAACGGATTTCCGTCGGTTGCAACAGCTTCAATATACAAATATTCGTCGGGTAAAATTTCTCTGTTTATTGAAGAAACGTAGAGCGGTTCTTTAAAGTCTAAGCTTAATACCGTCAATGGATCTGAAACGTTCCGAATGATTACGCTGTCTCCGTAATTCTGCGAAATATTATTTGAAATGTAAATTATATCGCCGGTTTCAACGGCTTTTATATATTTCAACGCAGTGTCTGAAAACGACGAAAGAGTTGCCGAACCCCTGTATTTTCCTGTGTTTGAACCGGTTTCTTCGAGAATTAATGTTATGCCGTTGTTATCCGCCGTCGACGAGCAAAAACAAATCATCGTATCTATTGTAAGAGAATTTCCGTCAAGCCCGTTTGCCTCGATATACAATACTGAATTGAGCGAAGCGTTTCCTGAAAATATTTCCGTATAACCGGAATTCATAAATTGCAGATTGTTTAATGAAACAGGCGGCGCCGGAACCGTTATATTTATCGTGTCCGAAACTGCGGGCGTTATTTGAGAATAAATTATGACGGTATCGCCGTAACTCGTTTTTATTTTGTTTAAAGTCTGATTTGTCAACGGCGCAAATTCTACTGAACCCCTGTATTTTCCGGAATTAGAATTGGTTTCAAATAAATAAACGCCGATGCTGTCGCCGGAAACAGCGTTTTCTACAATTAAAATGAAACTGTCCGCGGTCGATGGATTTGCATCCGCCGCATTAGCTTCAATATAAATGATTTCATTCGGCAACGCGTTTCTTGCAAGCTGACTTCCGTATCCTGCGTTCATAAAATCTACCGATAAAACCGACGAGGGTTGAACGGAATTTGAAATTATTATGCCGTCGGATAATGGCAATCCATAATTTGAGGTTATATATATTATGTCTCCGGTCGAATAAGCTTTTATATATTTTAAACCAGTATCGCTGAATTCGGATAGCTGAACCGAACCCCTGTATTTTCCGGTATTATTTCCCGTTTCGAGCAATTCTATCGATATGCCCGAAATATCGCGGGTTGAAGTGCAATAGCTCAGCATAGTATCGATTGTTATATTATTTCCGTCAGTCCCGTTAGCTTCAATATAAAGTTTTGACCCCGTAATTACATTTCCCGTTAAAATTGACGAATAATCAGAACTCATAAAATTTATATTGTTCAAAAACGAAGGCGGCAGGGATATTGATACTATTAAGGAATCAAATTCGATGGAATTATAATAAAAACTTATGGTTTCTCCTGAACTCGTTTTTATTCCTATTTGATTTAATTGACTGTTTGATAAACCTTCGCCTGTTAAAGTGATGATTTCGCTTTTATAAAGTTTTGAATCCGAAACATCTTGAGTCATTTTTATAAAAACCGTATCAAAAGGGTTTGAACTGTGAATAACCTGCGCGTAAAAAATATCAGCCGGATTGGTTTGAGGATTTGGAGAATCTGTGTCTGCAAGAAGATAAAATGTCGAGCCTTTTGCAACTTCTACGATAGACGAATCGGAAAACGATAAAGTCTTATATACGGTTAAAGAATTTATATTCGAAGGACCGGCTTGAACCGAACGCAAAAATCCTAAAAATATCACTATTATTAATAAAATATTTTTTTTCATAATTATTGAATATTATACTTTTTTTTAAATAAAAAATCAAACTTTTTTTTAATATTTGGACGCTAATTTGTATGCTTCAAGGTTTGGTAATTTTTCGATTGTTTCAGAACGCGGTAAAACTAAATCGTTTATCACTTTTTTTACTCCGTCAGCCCAGCCCGTATCGTGAAAAACAATTATTGCATTTTCAGTTAAAAATTTTGAAAATACAGTCCAGTCTTCAAGGCATCCTTTGTAGGAATGGTCGCCGTCGATAAATAAAAAATCTATAGACCCCGCATTTTTTTCTATATAAAATCCGGACTCCGAGCTTTTTTGCCTCACGGGAATAATAATGTTTTTATAAAGTTTTGTGTTATTAATAAATTCCGAATATGTTTCTTTTTTTCCTTCGCTCATCGCGTCGTTTTCCCACGTATCTATGCAAAAACATTTCGCGGACGCGCCTGATTGTTTTATCCCTTCGGCTATGAAACAGGACGAAGCTCCGAGATAAGAACCGATTTCAACCGCATTTTTCCGTATTTTTTTTGATAAATTAAGCAAAACTTTTTTTTCATTCTCCGTAAGATGCGTAAAAATCCGGTTGATTTGCCTGTATTTAATCTTAAAAAAAATATTTTTAAATAACATATAATATAATCGCGCCTTAAAAAAATATTTAAACGCAGTTATTACTATTCAGTTTATTCATAAAAAAACAACTGAATAGCAACTACATACAACGATTAAATAAGCAAATTTAATTATACCGTTGCATATATCGGCTGCCTTTATGCGGCGAAAATTATTCCGCTAATTGTAAAAATTGGGATAATCTGATTTAATTAAACCCATTTAATACAGTGAAAAAAATGAAGTTTTTCAAAACATAGATGTTTTATTATTAAAACTTCTAAAAACCCAAAATCGCGCTCGCCTTCAAATAAGAAGAACATTTTTTTGCATATGAAAAATTGCTGAAAATCAATAATTTACAATACTTTTAGCAATTTTTCAAAATACAATTGCAGTTTTTGGGTGAAAGATTGTCAAATCCCCCGTCGCCGTTGATTTATGTCTAAAATTTTATTGTAAAATCATACTATATTATATCATTGGATTTATCAACACTTTTCTTTTGCGGTTTTATTTTGGCGCAAGTTCGCCATAAAGGAAAAAACAACCTCCGCCAAATTTTTTTGCGTTAAAATTCAAAAGTCGCTTTTCCGATTATTTTACGCCCTTCGGTTTTAGTTAAAATAATACTTGAAATATTTCTGACCGGTTCTTCGCGTTTTGAATCAAATACGTCTTTAACTGCGACGGCAAAAGAAAAACCATTGTATTTTTTTGCCGTTTTAATATTAAAATCAACAAGAGTATTTGATTTTGTTTTATCAGGATATTCTTCGCCGATACTATAATCAAGCCCTGATGATTGAGCGAGTTTTCGCGAACTAATATATTTAGCTATAACTCCATAATTAAAAAGCCCGTATTCAAAATTTATCCCTCCGTTTAAACTTACCGATGGAGAATTGAACAATTTATCCTCGATTGACGCCTTCTCGACAGTTACGGAATCAGAATATGTTTCTATCGAACCTTTTTGATTATTTTTAGCAAGTAAAATATTCAAAAAATAATTTATTGTATTATGTTTGCCGTTAAGACCGATTTCTACGCCGTAGTTGGTTATATCGAAAGGATTCTGATACTGGCTCCGCGTAACATTTTGATTATTATCATAGCTTGCGGCGTCGTTTTTAATAATTAAATCGTCAAATTTACTGTAAAACAAATCAATGGTCAACGTAAAATTCTTAAATATAAAATTTGAAATTAAATCGCCGGAATATATTATTTCAGGTTTAAGTCCGGAGTTTTCTGTTAAATCGCCGTCGTCGTATTTGTATTCCTTATATCCTGGAGTTCTAAAAGCTTTTCCTAAAATAAATTTATAATTCATCTTATCTTTTGGTTTATAGATTAATGCTATTCTTGGAGAAAGTTCTCCGGTGAAATCTGTAATTTTATCATACCTCAATCCTGCAAGTCCTTCAAGATTATTTGAAAATTTATAATTTAATTCTTCGAATACCGCAAAAGATTGCGAAGTTTTTTTTTGCCAATCGAGATTCAATCCGGGAAAATCGGCGATTTCGCCAAAATAGTTATATGAATGATAGCAACTTTTATTTGAGTTTTTAACGTATTCAAATCCGTAAATGGTATTGATTTTACCCTCTAAAAAAACTTTTTCCATTTTCAATTCTATGCCTTGCCCTAAAGATTTTGATTTATCCACCCAATTAGAACCGTTGATAATGCCGAGGTTTTCATAACCGTCTATATATGTAACGTTGCCGTTTGTATCGTCCAATTCATGATAATACAATTTATCTTCGTAGTCATATATATTGGCGTATGCGCGAATGGAATACGAAGACTTATCGGAAATTTTGTCAGAATATGCAAGTTCGAAAAATCCGGATTTATCTTGTTCGAATTTGTCGTTATTCGTAAAAATTTGCAGCCAATCGGCAAGCGGCATTCCTTCTCTCGAATACGAGAATTTGCCAAGCAAATCGAGTTTGCCGATTTTATAGGACGTTATTAAGGAATACATTTTGTCAAAATCAACGTCGCCGACTTTAGTTCCTTTTGTCAGAGTGTTGCCGGACGGAGAAGTATAAGGGTCTTCGTATGTGGCGAGACTCGTGCTGTTCCAACGATAATTATAAAACGCTTCCGCGTCAGAGCCTTTGTTTGTTCGGCATTGAAGACTTATAAACAAATTATTTTTTGGTTTGTTAATTACCGCGTCTAACGCATAAAGTTGATTATCGCCGGCGCTTAAATCGATGCGATTAAAATTTTTTTCGGTTGATTGCTTATTTTTTAATATTATATTGATAACTCCGAAAAAAGCGTTCGAACCATACATAATCGATCCTGCGCCGCGCATAACTTCTATTCGATGAATTGCGCTCATTGGGACGCCAAGCTCAAAACCAAGCGGACATTCCATTGTCATTCCGTTATTTAAAGTATGTCCGTTTAATAAAACCAAAATGCGTTTTTGATTATCGTCGGATAAATGTATGCCTCTGATTATTCCGTAATCGTTACTGCGGTCGGTGGATTGATATAAACCGGGAACCTGAGTTAGAGCTTCAGCGACAGTTTTATAATCGTATTTTTCAATATCTTCGGCAGTTATCACGCTAATAGCCGCCGGGGCGTCGGAAATTTTTTGCGCTTTTTTCGAGGCTGAAACCACTACTTGCTCTTGCATTGCAAAAAATTCTTCTTCGGCGGCATATTTGTCGCCGAATACTATGGAGATTGGCAATATGAATAAAAACATAAAAACAAATATACTCGTTTTAAAAAAAACTCCGCTCATTTTCAACGCCTCCTGAATTAAAATTTGATAACGGGGAATAATAAATTATTCGTAAACCTTATTGAACATTTTCAATAAAAATTCGTCGAATTTTAAATTAATCATTTCTGCGGTTTTTAAGTTTAAAACATTAATTGTTCCAATCGGCGTTTCTACGGGCATATCCTGTATTTTTTGTCCGTTCAATATATTTTGCGTCATATTAGCGCTTTGAGAACCGATTGTTTTATAATCCGGCGCGACCGCGAACAACATTCCGAACAACTCTACGAATTTCTCGGTGACCGCTAATGTGGCGATTTTATTTTTTTTTGATTCCTCGGTAATGAACTTAAAATTATCTTTGTCTTGAGTTAATACGGGGTCGGCAATAAGCCATAAGGCGTCGATTCTATCATTAATCAATTCTTTATACGCCTTTTTTAATTTTGAAGGCGAAGAAATATTTCGCAGGTATAATTTGAGTTCATAATTCTGTATTTCTTTATCAATAGCCGACACAACGTCTTTAGAATTGCTTTCATTATATATTATTCCGATTTTTTTTACATTCGGAGCTATCATTTTAAATAATGTCAACGAAACATTTGCGGGAATTTCAAATTCAATTCCAGTGACGTTTGGCTGCCGCAGAGCCGAATAATTTTTCCAGTTTAAAACGTAAGAAAAAAGAATGGGTTTGTGTTTGATTTCCGATGCTATCATTTCGCTTGCCCGAGCGCCCAATGTTACAATTATTTTTACTTCGTCGTCGTTTTTTAATTGTTTAACTATATCTTCTGCAATTTTATCGTCTCCTTTCATATCCAGAATTTCTAAAGAATTGCCGATGGAAGACGATGCCGTTATTGTCTCTTTAAATCCTTCAATCGCTTCGTCGTAAGACGATAATGCTCTGCTTTTTACAATAACAATTTTATCAGCGGCAGACTGCGATACAAATATAATAAGAGTAAAAATAAATATCGTTAAAAAGCGTTTCATTTTAAAACCCCTTTTTTAGAATTTTAATAAAAGTTATTGTATGTCCACCCATTTGTCATAATTTAATATTTTCAATATTTTTTTGCCGGTTTCAGACGAATGCATATCTAAAAACATTTTTTTCATTTCTTCTTTGGTTTTATCGTCAATTTTTGTTTTCAAACAAAGCAAAACAACCTCTGGAATATCTTTTGATTCTTTTAAAATTTTAAATTCCGAAATTAACTGAGCTTGCGTTTTTTTTGTTTCGTTATACGTCTTATCGCTGATTATAGACGCTTGCGATTGATTAAATTTCAGAGCGAGTATCGCGTCCATATCTTTATTTGTCCAAACAAAATTAATTTTTTTTAAATCCAAACTGTTTTGAAATAAAAATTCCGCTAAAAAATCTACGCTTTGAAGACCTACGGAAGTAGAAGCGACTTTTCCTGATATGGAATTAATATCGTCTATGCCGGCATTATTTTTTACCACAAGAATTTTTTTGTAGCAGACGTTTGAATTTGCCATTGGAGTAAGTATTCCTTCAAGTCCTAACGGATTAAAGGATTTGTCTTTCAGAAGCAATTGATAATTCCAATATGGAATTATTAGAAATCCCGGTTCTTTAGTTAAAGTCATATTAATCATTGTTTCAATGTTGATGAAGGGTTGAAGCTTAAAATTTGGAATAACCGGTTTAAAGTAATCGGTAAACGATTTAATAAGTAGTTCGGCATTCTGAATATTCGCGTCGGGATTGTAAAAATAAATCGACATTGGTTCGGCGGCGTTGATGTTTGGCTGGAAATATAAAAATAAAAAAGAAATTATAAACAACAAAAAAAACAAATGACTCGAAAAAAAAAAACGATTTTGTCTTCTTTTTAATTTACAGAAAAAAAGATAACGTTTCTCGAAAAAAAGTCGGATCATTTGCATTGCAAATACCTCCTCAATTATTTATAAAAGAGAAACACCTTAAATATTCTTGTAAATTATTGCATATTATTTTCTTTATATTTTATTGAATTTTTATTTCGTGTCAATATTTATTTTTTAATTTTTACGATTGCCCAAAATCGACGAGTAAAATAAAAGTCCGATAAAAACAAAGCTGCGGATAAAAAAAAGTCGGCCGCAAAAGTCGGAAATATTAAAAAAAATGTAAAAAAATCAAAAAACAGAAATTTTATTAAAAGTTGTAACTCTAAAAATTCAGAAAAAAAAGACAAAAATCCCCGGCAAAAATCAAAAGGAA
>DAINAU010000122.1:0-12987 GCA_036733285.1 bacterium | reverse complement strand
GTTATCAAAGCTTTTATATTCTCATTGTCAAACGGTTTCTTTATATAATCTTCCGCTCCGCTTTTCAAAGTTTCTATTGCGCTTTCTACCGAGGGATATCCGGTTATCACTACTATGGACGCTTCAGGATTATGACGTTTCAATTCCAGCAGCCCTTGTTCGCCGTTTTTACCCGGCATTATTAAATCCAGAAAAATTATATGAAATGATTCGGCTTTTACTTTTGCCGTAGCTTCATCTACGTTTGACGCGAAATCTACTTCATAACCTTCTTCAGTTAACAACTTTTTAAAATATAACTGGACAGCTTGTTCATCGTCAACAACTAATATTTTTAATTTTAAAGACATATTAGTTCCCCTCCGTCACATAACAAAATAATTAAAATCAATATTATTATTTTAATATTTTTTAATAATATATACAATAATAATTAAAAAGTCAAGAATTATTTTTAAATAATAAATAAATATTAATTATATAAAAAAAACTATGTGATTAATCTCACTAAAAAAAATTTTTCGGATATAATTTTATATCGAAATGTCCTTTTGATAGTTTTATTGAAATGAATAAATAATTGGCACGCAATATTTTACAAGGTTTATCATTGTATAAAACATTAAAATTCACGTATTTTTCGCTAACAAATAAAAATGATTCCGATTCAGAAAAACCGGTTATCCGCGAATAATTATCATAGAATAAAATTTCATTAATTTTGGACAAGTTAATACTTGGCGTTTCAAAAATTCCGGCGGAAAGACAATTGCCCGGATTGACGTTTGAATTTCCAAAAAACTGGTTTTCAGAATTGACAATTAAAACATTTTTACAATCAACCGAATTGTTTTTTAAGAGATTGTAAGATTTGAGCAAATCCGGTTCAAATAAAATTTTCGAATAGATTTTCGCGTATCCGATATTTTCCAAATTTTGATAAATATGCAAATCCTTATATTTTTTTAAAAACTTTATTTTATCCGGCGGATTTTGAAGCGGCAAATCGGACGCTATGAATTCAATATTCAAAAGATTGAGAAGCTGCGAATTCAAATCCGGTCTGCTGATTTCAGTATTCGGATGGACGTCCGTAATATTTGTTTCGATATTTCTCATATAAAAAATATAATCGGAATCTACAAGCGGGTCGTATCCTCTGACGCTTCTAATTTTATAATACATCGGGCCGTTCAACGCGAATATATGGTCGAGCGGAACCAGAGGCAACACGCGAAAATCATTGAACCCGAGCTCTTTCCCGTCATATTCGTTTATTAATTTTTCAATTTCCGCAACGGTTTTATTTTCAAAAAATTTCCAGTTAAACGAATATATGTCGGCGATAAAAACAATCAATAAAAGAAAAGCGTATTTTTTTGATTTATCCGAAATATAAAAAACTATCAGATATGCTATCAAAAATATAAAAAATTTATGCAATTGAACCGTCGCGGATTTAAAAGACGAAACAATGAAGTTCGCATAAAAATTCCAGTCGTTTATATGATTGGATTTGACCGAATATTTTGCGTAAGCCGTTTCAATTATTTTATTAAGAATTTGCGAATCAAAAAAAACAAAAACCGCTATAAAAATCAAATACGTCAGAATTGAAACCGCCAATATTTTTTTTAAACCGGTTTTATACGCGCCCCGAGGGCGAGATAAAAAGTATTGAAAACAGCCGGCTGCGGTTATTGCCAAAAAGATTTCATAAAAAAACAGAATTCGATGCGGCTCTCTGAATTTATTGAATCCGGGAACGAATTCAAATAACAACTTGAAAACCGGAGTATATTTCCCCATTCCTATTATCAGCGAAAATATTCCGAGCAAAAAAATAAACAGGATTTTCTTATTTTTAAAAACAGCCGGAAAAGCGAGCATAATAACGAGAATAGGAAATAATCCTATAAATTCGTTATGCGTATGAGCAAGTTTTAAGGGACGCCAGAATCTGCCCCAATCGGTTCCTTCAACCGTGTTGCCGAAGATATCCGGAACAAAAACGCAAATCAATTTAGCGGGTTCTAACGAACCGTCCGAGCTAAACGATAAATCATCGGTTTCATTTCTGGTCGTCGATTCGTTAAATTTTAAAGTGGGGTAGAGCTGAGGAAAAACTATAATAAAAAAAATCGCGATTGATAATATTATATGCGCAAGTTTTTTTAAATTAAGAATTTTACGGTTGGATATCGTTGCCGCGGCAAAAATAATTATTGAAAACAGAACCGCGTAATACGAAAATTGAGGATGTCCTCCGAGCAGAGAAAAACCAGCGCAAACAGCAAAATACAAAATATTTTTTTCATTCCCGATTTTAGAGAATTGAAAAATATTATAAAACATAAACGGAATCCATACATAAGCGTTAAAAACCTGTTTTAACGGCGAATATGCCACGGGAAACCAAGCGAATCCGATTGCCGCAGTTCCTGACAAAACCGCCAATTTATTTTTAGAAAATAATGAAATCAAAAAATAAGATCCGCATAAATAAATAAAATAATTAATTAAAAAACTTAATCTGAACGAGGCGAAGGGTTCAATAAAATAAAACATCAAATCAACCGGATAAAATATTCCGGCTTGTATATTCGCTATGAACGGCAGTCCGCTGAAAACATACGGATTGAAATAAGGGAGCGAGGCGGTCGTTTTAAAAGAATTATAAATATAGGATTTCCACGGAAGCGACATTGTGAAAAAATCGCCGGTATAAGGAACTCCGCCGGTAAAAATCTTATAAAAAAATAATACGAACAAAAAAAACAGAACTAATAAATTCCATTTGTTTTCTTTAAAAAATTCGCGTTTCATATTATCACGGATAATGCGATAAAAAAAGTGAAGTTTTTCAAAACATATATGTTTGTCAGGAAAAACTTTTAAAAACCCAAAAACTGCAACGTAAAAATTTGCGCGTTTGAAAAAGCGCTTAACAATATTATTTTCCCTTACTTTCAGCGCTTTTTCAAAATCCAAACGCAGTTTTTGCGATTATTGATATTTTATTTGATTTTTTTTAGAAGTAAAATGTTTTTTCATTTTTTTATATTGTTTTTTTTAAGATATTTAGCATAATTACTTTTCTGATGAACGGTTAAACGGCTTACTAATCCTGAAAACTGCATTAGAATTCGGAAAAATTGCCGGAAGTAAGGAAAAGCATTGATTTTGCGCGCTTTTTCAAAAACATTAATTTTTACTTGGCAGTTTTCAGGTTTTTAGAAGTTTTAACAAGCGAGCATATATGTTTTAAAAAACTTCACTTTGCATTTAATGCATTATCTGGGCTAATAAGTCAAAAAAATACCGCGTTCATTCGCGGTTTTTAGGATTAATGCCGTTTTATATATATGATTTTCATAAATCCAAACGCATTATTATCGGGTAGAAAACGAGGAGGAAAAAAATGTTAGTTCCGTTGAATTGGTTGCGAGAATACGTTGAAATAAAGGAGACGGGCGTTCAGCTTGCCGAAATATTGACAAACGCCGGCGTCGAGGTATCAAGCGTCAAACGACCCGGCGTCAAATTAAAACATATAATAGCCGGAAAAGTAGAGTCCGTCGCGGATTCGGGAAAATTAAATCAATGCCGAATTAATTGCGGCAGGTTCGGAATCTTCGAATGCGTAACAACCGATAAATCGGTTATAGCGGGGGATATAATTCCATACGCGACCCCGGGTTCGGTTTTGGCGGACGGGAATTCAGTAACAAAAAAAACAATAAGAGATTTCGAGTCGTCCGGAATGATGCTGTCGACGGTTGAACTCGGATTAACGGAAACTGCGAACTCTATCTGGCGCATAAACGATTTGAAATTAGAGCCGGGGTCTGATTTAATCGCAGAATTAAATCTTGACGACTGGATTTTAGAATATGAAATAACTCCGAACCGCGCCGATTGTTTAAGCGTTATCGGATTGGCTTATCAAATCTGCGCCGCAACCGGCAGGAAAATTACAATTGAAAAAAAACAGTTTAAAACCGACGCGGCTATAGATATTGCAGATAAAATTAAAATTACTATAAAAGATTTTTCCGATTGTCCGCGATATACGGGAAATTACGTTGAAAATATTTCAGTTAAACCGGCTGACGCTTTGATGCAGACAAGATTATTTCAATGCGGATTAAGAGCTATTAACAATATCGTCGACATAACAAATTACGTTATGCTTGAATACGGACAGCCGCTCCACGCGTTTGATTATGATTTGATACAGGGCAAAGAAATAATCGTAAGACGTTCGCAGAACCGCGAAATCATTAAAACAATCGACGGTCAGGAAAGAATATGCGACTCTTCAATTCTTGTCATCGCCGATAGAAACCGGCCAACGGCAGTCGCCGGAGTAATGGGAGGATTCGACAGCGAGGTTACTGACAAAACCGTCAAAACCCTTATTGAAAGCGCATTTTTCAATCCGGTTTCAGTTAGAAAATCTTCGCGATTACTCGGATTATCCTCGGAATCATCTTACAGATTTGAACGCGGAATTGATTATTCTACCGTCGTAGACGCAAGCGAAAAAGCCGTTTTTCTTATTCAAAAAAATTGCCCCGACGCGAGAATATCAAAAAATATCGCCGACGTATTTGAATCGGAATTAAAACAGGATATTATCAGACTGGAATATTCAAACGTTAAAAGAATCATTGGCGTTGAAATTGATAAAACCAGCATTTCCCTCATTCTAAAAAATTTATATTGCGAAATTATCGAAGAAAATGAAACCGGATTAACCGTCAAAACGCCTATGCGAAGAACCGATATAAAAAGAGAAATTGATTTAATCGAAGAAATCGCGGTTTTATACGGATACGGCAATATTCCTGAAACCCCGCCGGTTTCGGATTTATCGCTCGGGCATTTATCTGGCAAACAAAAATTTTTTATAGACTTGCTGAAATTGTTCGTTGATAAAGGATTTTACGAATGCGTGAATTATTCATTTACCGACCCTGATTTAAACAAGGATTTTTCCGCTGATTACGACGCGGAATCAGTTGTAAAATTAAGCAATCCGCTTGGCAAGGAAATAAGCGTAATGCGGTCTTCATTAATTCCGTCGTTAATAAGAATCCTTCAAAATAACGTTAAATACAGGAATTCCGGATTGAATTTTTTTGAGATAGGAAAAAAATACGCCGCCGATTGCGCCGCAAGAGCCGCAGACGTCGCCGCAGGCGCAAAGGTTGCTATCGCTGAGGTCGCGGGCGCATCGGCTTTTGTAGAAACCAATACCGCCGCGTTTATTTTAAGCGAAAAAACAACTTTATCCAATTGGGACGATAAACCGTTGCAAATTGATTTTTTCTACGCTAAAGGCGTTTTGGATTCCGTTTTTGAAATATTAAACATTAAAAATTGCGAATACAAAACAAACAATGGAATTTCCTTTTTACAGCCCGGACAAAGAGCGGATATTCTTTATTCCGGAAAAAAAATCGGATTTCTCGGAAAAATTCATCCGTTATCGGCTCAAAAATACGATTTGCCGGAAAACATTTTTATCTGCGAACTGAACGCCGACTTATTGTTTGATAATTACGTTAAGGCGCCGGCATACAATGAATTTTCCATATTCCCTTATACGGTTCGGGATATGTCGCTGCTTATTCCAAAAACAACCGAGTTAAAAAAAGTTCTGGAAAAAATATATTCTTTAAAAATTAATATACTCGAAAACGCGGAATTCGGCGGGATTTATCATAGCGAAACAATAGACAAAAATTATTCTGCGGTCTTATTAAAATTCACTTACAGAGCGAAAGATAAAACCCTTACTGACGCCGAAATAGAAAGCGCGCATAAATCAGTATTCGGCGCGATTTCGGCGGAATTCGGAATTTTATATAGATGATATGCTATATATTTTAAATCTAATATTATCAAAAATCAAAACGCTCGTATTGTTCTTATCGGCAATAATGTTTTGTTTTTGTTCCTGCAATCGCGGCGCCGGTTCCCTAAATAGCGAAACGGATGGAGAGCCTGTTACAATCAAATTCTGGATAAATCCTTGGGTTATAACTCCGCCCGGTCACAACGCTTCGGTTCCCGTAACAAATTCCGATTATCCGGAATGGATAGCAAAGCGGTTTATGTTAAAATATCCCGAAGTGAAAATAGAATGCTCAATAGTTTCGAACAGAGAATTAAAACAAAAAATAAGCGCGGCAATAGCGGCTGGAAATCAACCGGATATTTTTAAATATTACGATTTAAAATTTGTTAAAGCCGGAATACTTGAACCTGTGGACGATTATTTCAGCGAGGAGGACAAATCCGATTTCATAAAACAATGTTACGAGTTCGGAGAATATAACGGAAAACATTATCTTTTTCCATGGCATTACGGAACAAACGGAATGGGCGCCTCGATGCTGTTATATAAAGAAAGATTTGTAGAAGCCGGAATTGACGTTGATAAAATAATCAGAAACGGTTGGACTATGAACGAATTTCTTGAGATTGCAAAAAAATTGACTAACCATTCGGCTGACAATTCAGATAAAAAATACGCCATAGCGTTTTCAGCGAAAGACGAATTGAATATTCTCGCTTTTATTTATAATTTCGGCGGCAGATTGTTCAATGAAAACGAGGATAAAATTATTTTGAATTCTAAAGAAACAGCGGCGGCTCTTCATTTTTTAAAAAGTCTGGCGGATAAACACAAAGTATGCGCTCCAGGCGCCGAAGCTATGGATTTTTACGATATAGTCTCTTTGTTTCACAATCATAAAACGGCTATATGTTTCGGAGGACCGTATGAAATAGGCAGGATAAAAAGAAATTTCGTGGAAGGAAAAGTAAAAGAAACTTTTACTCCGGCGATTGCTCCGTTTCCGGCAATCGAAGGAATTAAACCTTCGGCGCATACCACAACCGGCGGCTTTATAGTTTTCAAACAAAAAAATAAAATTAAAAAAAAATATGTTATGGAGTTCGCCAAATTTCTTGTTTCAAAAGATAATATCAGAAGTCTTGAAACCATAAATTATATCACTTCAAGAAAATCTGTAAACGCGATTTTATTTCAAAATAATCCTATTGAGCCGGAAGTAAAAACATATTCGGATATATTGGAAAAACACGGGACTTCATTAACCGGTTCTGAAAAAATCAAATATTCGGAATTGAAAAAATATATAATCGCGCTATTTGAATCGGTTTTTCACGGCGCTAAAAGCGTAGAAGAATCATTGAACGAATTCGATAATAACGTAAAAAACATTGATTTTTAAGACAATATGAAAGTTTGCCGAAGGCGTTACGCCGATTTATTTATTTCGCCGATACTTACGTTTTCCCGTTTGAAATAATAAAAACCCATAATTACGAGAAACGCGTTTCCAATAAACCACGCAGTCCAAGCATAACTCGCGGCCTCGTTAGCGTCAATTTCAGGAAGATAATATTTAAACGCCAGCATAATAACCCAATGATAAGTTCCTATAAAACCAGGCGCGGCTGGAATCATAACTCCAAGCACCATAAATCCGAGTATGATGAAAGCTATATAAAATTTGCATTCAATGCCGAAACTTAAAAGAATGACATAATTGTTTATTCCGATAATGAGCCATAAAAGAACAGAATAAAAAACGGAAGATACGATTGATTTCAAACTCGATAAAGAATTCAATCCCAGTATAAAAGAATTAAGCGCGTTATCTATAATATTTCTAATCTTTTGCGGAACAAAAAAAAGAATAGAGTTTATAAACGAAATCATTTTTTTGCCGAATATTTTAAGCGCTATAACAAAGAGTAAAGCGCCTCCGTAAAAAAAAGAAACGTAATAAATAAAATTCATTAGAGTGAATTTTACAAGGGCTTCTCCTTCAACCGTATTATCTACCGAAGCGAACAATCCGAATATTATCCGTAAAATTCCGGATTTCACCTTAAATTCCGCAAGTTGAATTCCGGAGCTTTCCGTGGAAATCATAACAGCTATTAAAAATATTAATACCGTAACGCATCCGTCGAGAATCCGTTCGACGACTACGGTTGAAAACGCGCCGGTTTTGCTTATTTTTTCTTTTACGCCCACAAGATAAGCTCTGGCAAATTCGCCAAGACGCGCGGGAAGTATTATCAATAAAAAAAAGGACACCATTACGGTCGGAAATAAATTCGAATAACTTGTTTTTTTTAATGGTTCGAGAAGTATCTGCCAGCGCAGCGTTCTTATAACGTATGTCAGATAAGTTATCAGTATCATAAAAACAATGTAATAATATTTTATTTGTTTTAAGGAATTCCAGACTTCGGAAAAACTCACGTCTTTCATAGAAAGATAGAGAAACAAAACGCTCATTAATATTCCAAAAATTAGTTTAAAATTTATTTTCATAAGTTATGACCTTAAAGAATATTTGTATATTATTAATATCGAAGTTCCCGACCACAGTATGACGTCAAGCAATAACGATTTATCTCTAAACAATAAAAGCTCGGGTTCTCCGCCGATTTTTTTAAAAAAAAGAAGATATAAATATCTGAAAATTCCGTAAATCACAAAAGGTATCGTGAAAATAAGTTTATCCGTGTGAAAAGCTTTTTCGGTTCTATCGGATATGCAATACAATGAATAAGCGATTACCGAACAAGACGCGGTAATCGCAATGTAATAATCAAGTATTTGAACCGAATAATCCTTTAAATTTTTTCTGTGAGAATCCGCGGAATCGCCGAGAACGGTAATTTCATTTCTTCGTTTTCCAAACGCGATAAGAAGCGCAAGAAGAAAAGTGCAGATTAAAAGCCAAGGAGAGATTTCAACCCGAACTATATAAGCTCCTGAAACGGCTCTGATGACAAATCCGGCAGAAATTATCAGAGCGTCGAGTATGGCTATATTTTTCAGATAAAAACTATAGCTTATCATAATAATAAAATATATGATAATACAATAAAAAAAATTGAGGTTTATCGAATAACTCAAATATACGCCGGCGATAAGAAGAATGAGGGAAACCGGTATCGCGGACAACGGTTTTATTTTTCCGGAAGCTATGGGTCTTTTGTTTTTTACCGGATGCAATGAATCTTTTTCTTTATCTATGACGTCGTTAACAACGTATAAACCGCTCGATACAAGACTGAAACTAATAAAACCGAGCATAACATTGATTAGCGATTCTATTTCAAAAAATTTGCATCCGAAAATTATTCCGGCAAAAACAAGGACGTTTTTCAACCATTGTTTTGGTCTTATTAAAATAAAATAATTAATTAGAGTTGCCATTATTTTTAAACCCAAACCATTCGAGCACCGCAATTATGCCGAATACCATTATCGTATGAATTAAAATGATAATAGCGTCGATTAACTGAAGTTTCGGAAGCAGAGCCGCGGTTATTCCGGTTGATAAAGTAGCCATATATATAATCAAAACCGCGTATTTAGGCTTGATTCCAAGATTTACAAGGCGATGGGAAAAATGACGTTTGTCCGCCGTGAATATCGAGATGTTCAGTTTTTTCCTTATAAAAATTACAGAAAGCGTGTCATACATAGGAATAAACAATACGAGCAAAGGGATTATGACCGGAAGTTTTGTTAGAAGAGAATATTGAATATATATGCCTTTGATGGCTATGATAGAAATAATAAAACCTAAAAACAAACTGCCGCCGTCTCCCATAAAAATCGAAGCCGGCGAAAAATTATAGGGCAGAAAACCGAGAGCCGCGGCGCATACGGCAATTGATAAAACAGCGATATGATATTGCCCTTGATTAATAGCGATTATAAAAAATATAAAAGAACAAATACAGGCGATTCCCGAAGACAATCCGTCCATATTATCGAGCAGGTTAAAGGAATTAGTTATGACGACTATCCAGCAAATTGTAACCGCGGCGTTGAAATAAAAACTTTTGACGAATAAATCCGTCCGCGTTCCGCCGGATATTACGATAACCGCCGCTATGATTTGACAAACAAGTTTTGTTTTCGGAGTCAGATGCTTAATGTCGTCCACAATTCCAACTATATGGATAAACGCGCACCCGATAAAAATCGAGAGATATTCATAATTTAGAAAAATTGAATTCTTAAATAAAAAATGATAAAACAGCAATGAAACTGTAAAAGCCGCGAAAATCGCGACACCTCCAAGCAAAGGGATTGGAGCGCTATGCATTTTCCGCTTATTCGGAATATCGACGATTTTGAATTTTATAGCCGTTTTTTTTACGAGGAAGGTTAAAATCCAGCCCGCAATTATTCCAAATATCAGTATATGAAAATAACCTAATTCTATTAAAAAAGAGTATCTTGAAAAATATTGAAACAATAAATCCATAATGAGTTTAATGCTAAGGAAAACGCGGCGAAAAGAATCCGCCGCGCAAATTCATAATTATAATCTATAAATCGAACAATTCAGATTCTTCTCGTTTTTTAAAGCGTTCCGGGCGTCTATAACCGGAATGTTCTTTTTAAATATAGATTTCCATTTATATGCGGAATGAGAAGCGGTAATTACTACGGCGTCAAAATCATTAAGAATTTTATCCGTCAGTTTCACCGAACTGTATAACTTATTATGAATCTGAATTTCAGGAACATAAGGATCGTTATAAAATACTTTCGCTTTTTGTTTTTCAAGTTTTTCAATAACAGTTATAGCTGGAGATTCGCGGACGTCGCTTATATTCGCTTTGTATGTTATCCCTAAAACAAGAATTCTCGAACCGTTCAAACATTTTTTAAAATCGTTTAATCCCTCGGCAATTTTTGCGACTGTATAATCCGGCATACTACTGTTGACTTCGTCGGCGAGTTCGATAAACCTTGCCGTGAAATTATAAAATTTGGCTTTCCACGACAAATATAACGGGTCTATCGGAATACAGTGTCCGCCAAGTCCCGGTCCTGGATAAAAAGGCATAAATCCAAAAGGTTTTGTAGAAGCCGCGTCAATCACTTCCCAGATATTAATTCCGAGTTTGTCGCACATAAGCGCCATCTCGTTCACCAAACCTATATTAACCGCGCGGAATGTGTTTTCAAGAAGTTTAACAAGTTCCGCGGTTTGAGTCGAACTAACTCCGCTAACCGTTTGAATAGCTTTAGAATAAAACTGTTTGGCGAGCTCTCCGCATTTTGGAGTCGAACCGCCAACCACCTTCGGCGTATTTTTCGTATTAAAATTTTTGTTGCCCGGATCCACGCGCTCGGGCGAAAACGCAAGATAAAAATCAACGCCGGCTTTTAAACCGGTTTCTTCAAGCAGCGGTTTTACAATTTCTTCGGTGGTTCCCGGATACGTCGTGCTTTCAAGAATTATTAATTGTTCCTTTTTTATAAACTTCTGAATTTCAGTTACCGCAGATATGATAAAGGAAACATCAGGGTCTTTTGATTTGCGCAGCGGCGTCGGAACGCAGATATTTATCGTGTCAAGTTCTCTAATTACTGAAAAATCCGCCGTCGCTCTTATTTTTTTCTTTTTAACAAGAGACGATAATTCTGACGATGAAACGTCTATAATATAAGATTTTCCGGCGTTGACATTGTTGACGACTTCCGGCGATATATCTATGCCGGTAACTGAAAATCCGGCTTTTGCGAATTCAACCGCAAGCGGAAGTCCGACATAACCAAGTCCGATAATGCCGACTTTTGCGGTTTTATTTTTTAATTTTAAAGATAAACTCATAAATTTTTTACCCCTCCAGCTTTAATTGTTTTTCTTTTATAACTGAAATTAATAAATCTTCCGTATTTATTTTTGGTTTGTATCCCGTATATTGCGAAATTTTGGAAATATCCGGAATTCTATGTTTCATATCCTCGAATCCCTTTTCAAAGGCGTCTTCGTATGATATGAATTTAATCGGCGATTTGCTTTTTGTCAGCGATACGATTTTTTCGGCGAGCTCTTTTATGCTGATAGGAATATTGTTTCCGATATTGAAAATTTCGCCCGCGGCGTTTTCTGAAACCGATAATTTAATCAACGCCCAGCAAACGTCGTAAACAGAAGTGAAACTTCTCGTTTGTTCGCCGTCTCCGAAAACCGTCAAGGGTTCGTTTTTTAAAGCCTGCATTACAAATCTCGGAATAACCATTCCATACTGACCGGTTTGCCGAGGTCCGCAAGTGTTGAATAATCTTACGATTGTAACCGGAAGTTTGCGCTCCCTGTAATATGCCAACGCCAAAAATTCATCGAACGCTTTTGAACAAGCGTACCCCCATCTCGTAATATATGTGGGACCAAGCAAACTATCGTCAGTTTCTTTGAACGGAACGTTTTCATTTTTCCCATAAACCTCTGAAGTGGAGGTTATGAGCAACGGTTTATTTCCGAATTTATTCGCGTATTTTAAAACAAGTTCGGTTCCTTTCGAATTAATCAATAACGAATGAAGCGCGTTTTCGATTATGTATTTTACGCCGACCGCCGCCGCGAGATGATATATAAAATCAGCTTCTTTTACCAAATCAGCCAACAATTCTTCGTTTAGAATTGTGTCGATATGTTTTTCCAGATTGGGATGGTTTTTAAATGTTTCTATATTATTGATGCTGCCCGTCGATAAATCGTCTATGATAACGACTTTGTTTCCTTGTCTTAAAAGCGTTTCGGCAAGATGCGAACCAATAAAACCGGCGCCGCCGGTAATTAAATATTTCATCATACATTCCTTCTTTATAAATCGCTATTATTTATAATCTTAAAATATATTTGATATGATTATTCAAAACCATAATTTTAAGAATATAATATTTTCAAGTTAATATATTTTATTAATAAATCACACTTTGTCAAGAAACAATTTTAATATTTTCACAGAATGCAATATCGACGAGTAAAATAAAAGTCAGAAAAAAACAGAAAGCAAATTTTTTAGTTTTCTAAAGAAAATACGATTTAATTTTAATAATTTTCAATCGCGAACGCGGTTTAATTTCAAGTAACCGCAGGTAGCCTGCGCGGAGCG
>DAINAU010000121.1:0-13207 GCA_036733285.1 bacterium | reverse complement strand
TTTTTCAATATGGTATCAGATTCGTTCCCCTGACTTCGGGTTGTCTGAATTTATTGTTCGTTGAAAATAGAGGATATTCCCGGAAAAGACGCCAAACCTAATGTCACGTTTTATAAATGGTTTGACAATTATCCGTATTAATTTTGTTACGAGGAAGTTTTAAATGAAAAAAAAGAACATTTTATTTGTAATATTTTTATGCTTATGCTCGGCGCTGTTTTTTTTTGCGTTTTCAAATTCTATTGCGTCCGCCAAACCGAAATATAGAAAAACTATTCGATTCTGGCATCACATAAACAATCCTTCCGAATTGAAAATATTGAATTCGCATATAAAAAAATTCAACGACGAATTTCCGGATATAAAAATTAGAATGCTGTCTTTTGATTTTTCCGTTTATAGAGATTCGTTAAAAAAAAATCTCGGAACGAAAAACGCTCCTGACGTTTTTCTTATTCCTAACGACTGGCTGGGCGATTTAATAGCGACTAATTCGATTCAGAATTTATCTTTGACTGGTATCAATGCGAAAAACTGGATTGATTCCTGCAGAAAACAAGCAACATTCAATAATCTCGTTTATGGAATTCCCTTTTATACCGAAACGATAGCTTTGCTTTATAATAAAAAATTGGTCAAGAAACCGCCTGCTTTTCTCGAAGCTTTTTTAAATGAATTAACGGCATTGAAATCAAAATGTCATCCGCTAAGTATGGACGTTAATTCAGCGTATTATCTTCTGCCGTGGTATTTTGGAATGGGCGGAAAATTATTTAAAGACAATGCCTTACACGTCGAAAAAAACGCTTTTATTCAAACCTGCAATTTCTGGCTTGATTTGAATTATAAAAAAAATTTAATGTTTCCTATAGTCGAGTTTGAATATAAAAAATCGCTTAATTATTTTGCCGCCGGAAATCTCGCTTTTCTAATCGACGGCCCCTGGGCTATTCCTTTTCTTCAATCCGCAAACGTTGATTTCGGGATAGCGGATTTGCCTTATAATAGTTCCGCGAAACGTTACGTTTCGCCGTTTATAGGCACTCAATTGCTTTGCGTTTCTTCTAAAACGGAAATAAGCGAAGATATAAAAAAATTTTTAGAGATAATGACTTCGCTGGAAATTCAAATCGAATTTGCGCGCGAGTCGGGCAAACTCCCTGCAAATAATTCCGCATATAATAAATTGGATAAAGAAAAAGACTGGAGGATATTCGCTTTTTACAACCAGTTGAAAAAAGGAACTCCGCTGCCTTCTTCTAACGAAATGAATAAATTATGGTCCGTATTATCTCAGGATAATTTGATAAACATATTTAATAAAAAAGAAACTGCGGAAAATTTTGCAAATAAAAATAAGGAGTTTTTCAAATGACGATTAAAAATTATGATTACGTTATTATAGGCGCCGGTTCAGCGAACGAATTCGCTTTTGAAGCGGCTAATAAAGGTTACAAAACCGCTTTGATTGAACGCGGTTTTGCCGGAGGCACCTGTTTAAACCGCGGATGTATTCCTACAAAAGTAATGCTTCAAAGCGCGGATATCGCTCATTATGTCGAAGAGAGTTCGGAGTTCGGAATTAATTCAAATATAACCGGAATAGATTTTCAGATTATAAAAAAAAGAGTTGCGGATATAGTGGATTTTTGGCGGTCAAAACTTTTACAGCGGATAGAATCGACTCCGAATCTCGATTATTACAATCATTCCGCTCGATTCATCGGAGATAAAATTATCGAAGCGCACGGCGAAAAAATTCGGGGAAATAAATTTGTAATAGCTGTTGGAATGAGACCTTTAATCCCGAAAATTAAAGGACTTGACGCGGTGGAATATTTAACAAATGAAAATATATTGGAATTGAAACGCGTCCCAAAATCTATAGCGGTTCTCGGCGGCGGATATATCGGAATGGAACTCGCCTATTTTTTTAAATCGCTGGGTTCTGAAGTTTTTATTATTGAAATGAAAGATAAACTTTTATCTGAAATCGAACCGTCTCTTTCCGAAAAATTCAACGAATACGCCGAAGGACGCTATAAAGTATTTCTTAATACAAAACTTGAATCGGTTGAACAATCGGAAAAATCGGCGAAACTGATATGCGATAAAAACGGCGAAAAAATCGAAATTTACGCAGAAAAAATCTTGGTATCAACCGGCAGGGTATGCAATACGGATTCGCTTGACTGCGAAAAATCCGGAATACTTCTCGATAAACGCGGATATATAATTACAAATGATTTTTTCCAGACAAAAAATCAGGATATCTGGGCAACCGGCGACTGCATAGGAACTCCGGCTTTCCGGCATATCGCTAATTATCAGATTGATATTCTTATGAAAAATTTATTGTTTGGAAAACGTCTGACTCCTGATTATTCAATCGTTCCTTACGCGGTGTTCGGTTTTCCCGAGATAGCTTCAGTCGGCTTATCGCTCGATTCGGCGCGCTTAAAAAATAAAAATGTTGTTTCAAAAAAACTCGGATATTTTGGAAACGCAAAGGGAAAAGCTCTCGGGTATAAAGGATTTTGCAAAGCCGTAATAGATTCTGATACCGATAAAATATTGGGTTTTCATATTATCGGACCTTATGCGTCAATACTTATTCATGAAATCCTGCCGGTTATGACAGCCGGGTTGCCGTTTAATAACATAACGAATTCTATTCACATTCATCCGGCTTTATCCGAGCTTGTGGCTTGGACTTTTACAGAAGGAAATTAACCTTAAAACCGCATCAGTATCTCATCGATAAATTTCTTGCAATTCCGGCAAGAATATTTTTTGAAGCGCTTTGAAAACTATAAAAAAAATGTCTTATTAAGCCTGAAAACCGCATTAGAATTTTGAAAAAGCGCTGGAAGTAAGTAAAAACATTGATTTTGCGCGCTTTTTCAAAAGCATTAATTTTTACTTGGCAGTTTTCAGGTTTTTAGAAGTTTTAACAAGCGCGTATATATGTTTTGAAAAACTTTTTTTTTATTGCATTATCCGGATTAATGCGTTTTTTATAATCTTCAACTTTTAAAAAATACGAATGCGTTTTTATAAAACAATCACGCTTGATAATCAATCAGCAAACCTATATCTTTTAAAAAGTCGTCGATTATCTTGAAAAAATCGTTTTCATTATTAATGCGGCTCGCGCAAATTGTATGTTTATAAATAAATTCGCCGGTTTTTGAATTTGCAACGGTTATCGTTATATTTTCGTTATTCTCGGATAATTCGTAAAACATATAGAAATCATTTTTAGACAGATCAAATATTCGGTTGAATTTTTCAATTGCTCGTTCAGCCGCTATAACAATTTTTTTAATATCCGCGGAAAAATTTTTTTTCTGTTTGGCGGACTTATGTTTTTCTTCGCTTTCTTTCCGCTCTTCATGATTTTCAAGTCCGGATTTATTTTCGGAAATAAAATTAATCCCGCTATCGTCCGCAAGATTCTGATTTTCAATGTTTTCTTTGAAGTTTGAATAAAAAGAGGCGTCTTTATCCGCGTTTTTGTTTTTTTTAAAATTAATTGATTTTACTGATTGAGTTTTATTTACTTTTTCAATTTTTTCCATATTAAAAATTAAAATATAATCTGTTTAAAATTTCCAATCCCAAGTTTTCATCTTTTGAATTATTTACTATTTTGAATTCTTCGTCTGATATTGCCGAGTTCGAATCATAATGATTATCCGATATTATTCTCATAAAAACATCTTCGTATTTTAACGAGGGTATTTCCCAGCTAAAACAATTTTTCACATAATTATAACCGAGTTCGCTGAAATATTCCCATACTTTGCCGTTTGAAACCAAATCTAATATAGCCGCTGCAAACTCGATAAAATTTTCCGGATCAATCAATTTTCCAAACTCGATATTTTCTCTATTCAAACTTTCAGAAGGTCCGCCGAATTTCGTAACGACCACTGGAAGCCCGGAAGCCATCGCTTCAATAGGCGCGAGTCCAAAAGGTTCAAACAAGGCAGGCAAAACAAAAAGAGATTTATAGTTTCTCAAATGTCTGTAAGCCGCCGCAAGTTCTTCCTGTCCGGAAAGCGACAACATAGTTATCTTTCCATTTAGCCCCCGTTCATTTATTATCTCCACCATATTTCCGATTATCTCTTTTTCAAATCCCTGATTCAGATTCTTAAAATCGCGGAAAGGATTATTGTGATTTCTTGTAATAAACATAAGATTGCATTTTTCCTGCAAATCCGTATTTAATGAAAACATTTTTAACAAACCAATATGATTTTTTTTGGGGTCGATTCTCGCGCTTACAATCAGATAAGGCAATTCTCTGCGTTGTTCAGAAATATCGCGCGATATTGATTTTTTCAAATGATCGACAATCTGCGATTCATTAGCCGCAACAGAAAATTTATCAAATATGTTTAAAGAAATTCCGGGTTGTATAACTGAAAATTTCATATTGTCGAGAACGTCCGCGGAACCTCCGTATATTCTGTGGGCGTATTGTATAAATCTTTCGTTTTGAGTGCTGGTTACAATCGTTGAGGCGTTCCGTATCGAAATCCTTTCTGCGACGGCGCGTTTAGAAAATTTATATTTATTTTCAAGTTCCTCCGCATTGCCGGCGTTAAGATTCAGTTTATCCATTTTTTGAGCGCCAAGCGAATGAGCGGTAAAAGTATATTTTAATCCGGTAAGTTTTTTAAAACAAGCCGCTGAAAAACCGCCGTCCGCGTAATGTCCCGAACCGGCGTCCGGAAAATAATTATTCTTTTTATAATAATCTATAATAAGCGGAACATATTCCGAATTTAAATAATTCCATATTTCTTCTTTAGGTAAAAATTTTAAGGTTGAAAAAGGAAGTCTTATAATCTTGACTTTCCGGTTATCGTTAAAATATTCGACGTCGGCTGCAAATTCCGGCCAATCGGCGTCAACTATTTTTCTGGTAAAAATATCAATATTATGACCTAATTCCGAAAGCGCGATAGCGAGCTGTTTTACGTAGACAAGCTGTCCGCCGAAATCCGGATGTTCGGTTATATGCGAATCGTTTTTATCAAAATTTCCCTGCGGATTAAAAAATGCTATTCTCATAATTTAATAATATATTTTATTAACAAGACTTTTTAAAAATTCTATATTCAAATTTAATTTTTGCGCCGTTGAAAAATTAATCGTAAAATTTGCGCCTACCGGTTTTACCACTTCTATTTTTTCCGGATTAATCTTATTTGTTAAAATCTTTTTTAGAATAAGATATATCTGGCTGCCGGCGTTTGAATAATCCTGAGCCAGCGAAAAAAGCGCTCCGTCTTTAACGAATTCCTCGTTATACGCAAATAATGAAACTTTCGAAAGTATGCAATTTTCTTTTAAAAAATTGAAATTTTCCTTGGTAATCACGCTTGGATCCGGTATTAAATATAGCAATTGAATATTTTCTTTTTGTTTTAATTCCGAGAACCTCTCCTTTATTTTTTCAAGAGAAATACTTTCCAAATCTTTTGTTTTGACCTTTGATTTTGCGATTTTGATATTCTCCTTTTTCGCCGCTTTTTCAAGTTGAGAAATTAAATTGTCGTTATATTGCGGATCAAAAATAACGCCGACCGTTTTCAAATCGGGAATAACGAGTTTGAAATGTTTTATTATGGAATTCGGATCAATAGTCATATCGACTCCGGTAATATTTTTTTTCTTTACTATGAATTTTTCCCATTGATGCACGCCGCAAAATATTACCGGAATATCTTCTATCATAGAGTTCGCCATATATGAAGCCTGGATTCCGATAGTCACTATAGCCGCCGGTTTCAATCCGGATAAATCTCCGAATATTTTTTCAAGCGCCGAATTGTCGCCGTTGCCGTTAAAAATTTTCAGTTCATAATTTTTCATTTTGATAGACGCGGATAATTCAATGTTTTTAATTATTTCATTATATATTTCGAGTTCTTGCGATTTCACTACGGCAATAATATTAGAATTGATTTCATCGGCGGAATTTTGAATTGGAAACAGAAGCGCCAGATATAATAGACAAACAATTAATCTTGAAAATCTGATATTCGAAAACAAAAGTCCGGTAATAATAATTTTCATAGTTGTTTCCATTTTTCTATTCCAAAAATCTTCAGCAGTTCCATTCCGATACTATTTTCGTTCATTTTTATAAATGATTCCCGAATCTCGCCGTCAATAGAATTCAAAATTTTATTTTTTGAATATAGACACGGAAAAAATATTTTTCCGGAAGTATAAACAATCGTCAATTCGTTTGAAAATTCAGGTTTCTCTCTGCTTAACAATTCATAACTCGCTGGCGCGACTATAGCGGCTTCAACCTGACCGAACACTAAAGCGAATATCCCGTCCAAATCTTTTTTAACCCATAAAATATCCACGTTTTCCGTTTTGAGAGGCGACCCTGAAAAAATAAATTTATTCAATATCTCTTCGCTGATTTTTCCATACGACGACGAAGCTATAAGCTTATTTGCCAGTTCGCCGACTGTTTTTATTCCGCTGTCTTTTTTTATCAAAATGTATTTAGAATAAAAATTGCTCCCGTATTTATCCACCGCTTCAAGCCGGCGTTTAATCTCCGCGCCGCCGTTTATATAATCCGCAAACAAAGGCGGCATAATTAAATATTCGACGCCGTTGTCTAAAAGCAAACGGCTTATATTGTCAAAATTTGAAATCGGCTGCATAGAAAGATTAATATTTAATTTTTTATAATAATTATCCGCCGTCTTAATTATTTCGGAAGCCGGATACGATATATCCGGATTATAATATCCTATCGTAATATTATCGCCGGAAAAAATATTATTCGGCGCAACTGTTATAATTGCGGTTATAAAAAAAAACAGTAAGAAAATTCTCATCGTTTATTCAAGAGCTTTATTGATTTTTTCAATCAGATTATTAGCTGAAACCGGTTTCAAAATATAATTTATAATTCCAAGTTCGAGGGCTTCAAGTATCAAGTTTTTTTGGTCGATTCCGCTGATAACTATGATTTTCGCCGTTTCATATTTGTTCATTATTTTTCTGACGGCGTCTATTCCATTCATACGGGGCATAGTAATATCCATCGTGGTCAAATCGGGTTTATGCTTATCGAACAATTGAACTGCAAGTTCGCCGTTATCAGCTTCGGCTACAACGTTATGTCCAGCCGCGGATAATATGCTATTAAGATTTTTTCTTACAATAATCGAATCGTCCACAATCATTATATTTGCCATATCTCAACAACCTGTTTTAAAATTTCAATCCCAACAACCGGTTTTTTTTAAATGTTTCTTAAAACCGTATTTAAACTCAATCTGCCTTTGCGGGCTTTAAAAAAACAATTGAAGATTTTTCCATCGGTAAATTTCAAAATATTTTCATCGCCGCCTATTACCGAAACCGGCGAATCTATAGTAATTAAATTTTCAAAATTTTCAATATGTTTTATCGCGGCTCCGGCTATCACGTTCAAACTTTCCGCAAGTCCCTTATCAATTAATATTTTTTCTTCCGCGGGCGATAATTTTTCTATCATCATTTTTTTCAGAATATATTCTGCTAATTCGCCGTCTGCGCTTAAAAACAAAGAACCCGACAGAATTCCTTTGATTCCGGTATATACGGATATTTTATACAATGGGAGATTTTGATTTTTATCGTATTCGATTTTTTCTATCGTCAAATCGACGCCTATTTGTTCTTTAAAATACTTAACCGTATTTTCAGCCAGCGGGTTTAAAAATTTTTCGGGATCAACCGCCGGGATTTCAAAACTTAAAGTCTCGGGAATTATAAATTCAAATTCGGAGAATTCCATTTTTACGGAATTTATTTTAACGCTTCCTCCGATTTTTTCGAGTTCGCTTTTTACCGAACTTAATCCGACGCCTCTTCCGGCGATTTCGGTAGCCCGCGACAATGAACTGAAACCATTGTAAAATATTATATTAAGCAATTCGGATTGACTCATTTTTAAAAGCTGTTCCGGCAAAATTATTCCAAGCTCTACCGCTTTTTTTCCGATTTTATTAGCGTCAAGTCCTCTGCCGTCGTCTGAAATTTTTATTACTAAATTATCGTCTTTTTTTACGGCTGAACATATAATCGTTCCGTATTCCGGTTTATTGCTCCCGTATCTTTCTTCCGGCGATTCTATTCCGTGCGTTATTGAATTTCTAAAAATATGAATCAACGATTTTATAAATCCGGCGTATTTTTCCGCGTCGATAAATATATTGTCCGCCTCGATAACAAGCGGATTAACTGATTTTCCGTATTGTTCCGAAATTCGTTCAACCGTATCCGCATAAATCTTCAAGCATTCTGATAATGATTTTAATCTCAGCTTTCTTATTTCCGGCAGAAATAAACCGCATTCGGCGGCAGAACAGGTTGAAACTATTTTGTTTTCAATTTCAATAATTTTATTTTTATGAATCTTTATGTAATTCTTATCGGTAAAAAAATCCGCCCCAAGAATTTCTGCTAATACGGTTAAATCTTTTTCAATCCATTTTTTTATATCGCGAATTTCATCAATCTCATTTTTTAATTTTACCAAATCGTATTTTTCAATATTATTTTTGATTTTTGAAAGTTTATCCTCGAACAAATGAATTTTCATCGCCGATTCCGACATTTCAAACTGAGCGAATAATCCTTTAAACGTATGCGTCTCGCGGTAAATTTCATCTACGATTTCCGCGACAGAATATTTGCCGTCAAGAATAACGTAAATTTTTTCTTCGTAAAAAAGCGAGTAATCTTTTAATATTTCAACGAAATCTTCGTAATGAACGACTGTTTTAACCACCATTTTTAAAACGGTTCTTTCGCGTTCGATTTGCATTTCAAGATTTCTTCTTTCCGTGATATCCGTTAAAACCGCCATAACTTTTTCGGTTTGCGCTCCGGTTTCCAATTCGCAATAAGCGACAAATAATTTATACTCGATGCTTATAATCGAGCCGTTGATTGTTATTTCGTAAGGAAGCAGCGGTAGATAAAGGTCGAGTTGTTTATCGTTTTTTCTGCCGAATATTTTACCGAATATTTTTTCGGTTACGGAATTATTTTCAGTATCGTCCGGATAAATCAAATCGGGAAATCTGCAGTTTTCAATTTCTTTTCCGAAAATTTTCACGCATTCGATGCTGTAATCCTTATCAACGGCAAGCGAATTGCCGAATGATAAGAACCCCTGCCCGGCGTTGTCGAGAAGATTTTTTATGGACGCTGTTTTTTCTCTTACGGATTTTTCAAGAGATTTATTCCATTCCGCCAGAGCGTTTCTGGATTCTTTGATTTCGTCGGACATCGCGTTGAAAGAATCGGCGAGTATTTCAAATTCATCGCCAGATTTTATGTTAAGCCGCTCGTCAAAATCGCCTTTTCCGAGTTTGTTCGCCCGCTCTACGAATTGCTTTACGGGTTTGGAAAATTTCTTTGCTAAAATAACGGCGAACCATATCCCGATGATTAAAAATAAAACTCCGAGAAGCGTTATAATAACGGCTATTTTCTTTGTCAATATTTTCGATTGTTTTTTTTGAACTTCCGAGAGACTGTCAATAAGCTTATTTTTTGTCCGGCGAATTTCATCGTCGATTATTTCAGATTGCGAGTTCAAATTTATTTTCAACTGTTCGCCCGATTGTTTCATAATCAATTCATTTTGATTATAGGCGTTTTTTTTGAAAGAGGAAATCAAAGATTCCATATCCGAACTTATTTTTTTGCTGTTCTCCATAATATCCGAATACATTTTTTGAATGGAAAACCCTATGTTAATAAGTCCGAGAATTTTGTTGCCGGCTTTTATGGACTGAGCCGATTCGATTATAAATTCGCCGTTCACAACGCATTCTCTCAGTTTTACGGAATGATTTAAAAAACTTTCTTTTATAAATTCATAATGGCCTTTGGCGTTTATAATTTTAAAATTTGTTTCATTGTTTTTGCCTTCTCCAGTTCCTAAATTATACGCTTCAAAAATTTTTTTATCGGAATTTTTATAAACTGCGGCATATCGTATATTTGAATCGTTCATCAAATCTTTTACAGCCTGATTCATATTAACGTAATCAAGTTCGGAAAGATATAATTGAAATTGCAAGGTAAGATTTTTAGTTAAATCAGAAATTCTTTTTGTTTCGCTGTTGATCAGTATTTTTTTTCCGAGAGCTATGAAATCAGAACTGTTTTTTTCAAGCGTAGCTTTTGAAAATGAAGCGATTTTATCCGACTGTTCTTTTAACGTTTTATTGTTTGTTTCAATAGCTTTGCTTAACGTAGACGAATTAATATCTCCGAAAATCCTCAACGCAGTTTTAAAATTTCTCTCTAATTCTTCGGTAAGCAGTCCTGTCGCAATGTCTTTGTTTAAGCCGATTAATTTTGCGGTGAAAGGAATTAATACGAGATATAATATTATAACGTAAACCGCTATCAGACCCGCGACTGCAAGAATTATTTTTTTATTAAAACTCATAACTCAATGAAATTCCGTATTTGTTTCCGGTTTTTTCCCCGTATGGATATTCCCTTCTTTCCGGTCTTAAACTCGCGGCGAACGCGATTTCTCCTTTATCGTTAAATATTCGTTTTGCTATTCTTAAATTGAAAAACATTAATGCTTTTACGGACTGAGAACTCGTATTCTGCATAGACGTTATGAATGCCGAACCGAAACCGGCTCTTGCCGCTTGTCCAGCCGCTATAGTATCGCTTTGAATTTGAGCGTCAGCCGCCGCTTCGGGCAGCCCAAGATTCATAAGATAAGTTTTATACTGTCCGATAAGAGCGGGATCTTCTTTAAAAAAGCCGAGAAAGGAGGCTTCGGCCGGGGTCAGTAAAGATTCTATTCCCTGGTTTGCCGTCGGTAAAACAGTTCCGCCTAATTGTTCAAAAGCTTGCGCTCCGGTTGTTATATACGCGTTATAAACGTTGCTCCAAGATTTGCCCGCGTATCGTTCCGTAACCAGATTATTTCCGGCTTGAGTCAGAGTCGAATACAATGTGTGATCCATTACGTTTGTCAATGAAACCTCGTAACCGCTTGCGTAGTTGGCGGAAGCTGAAAACGACCAGCCGCTCTTTTTAAAATTTTTATTCAAACCGATTGATAAAAGCTGTTCAGGAGACGCTTTTGAAGAATTCCCGTTGAATCTGGAATTCTGATAGGAATAACTTCCCCATATTTTACTGCGTCCGTCTATTAAATAATCAAAACCGGCTTCAATCCCGTTTGACTTAAATCTTCCTTCGAGATTGACGCTTCTGATTGTTCCCGCCGCCGAAGTTTCTTTTGTCAAATGTTTTGCAACGGCGTAAGGCGAATCAGAAACAACGGTTTGATAACCTATCAAATCGTCGCACTCATAATGATAAAGATTTAAATTCAGATTTAATATCTTATTAAAAATTCGCGAATATCCTATTTCATAAGATTTTATCGTCATAGGATCCAAATCTGAATTTGGAGAAAGCTTTAATAAAGGCGCCCATTTCTGATCCTGAGTAAATCCGTTTGAAAACTGTAAATCCATCATTAAATCCGCGATAAACGGCGCCCGCGCGGCTTGCGAATAAATCAATCTTATTCTTTGATCCTCGTCCGGTTTGTATAACAATACGGTTTGCGGCGATAATACCGATTTATCCGGTTTATTATATTTATCATATCTGCCGCCCAAAATAAGGTTTAAATTGTCAAGAATTTTATATTCGTTGTTTATATACGCGGCGATAAAATTTTGCTCGTTTCGCGTATTCGTTCTAAAATATTGAGCGTCGGAACGCGCTGTTGTAGTTCTATAATTTACGCCGGCGACAAGCTTATCTTTATCGCTTATATTAAAAACATTTTGTATTTCAATATCAAATGAATTCCATGCGCTTCCGTTTTGCTGAGAATCCGCATAATCGTCCAAAGCTAAAATCGTATCACCTGTTATATAATCCGTTTCTATTTTGTAGGTTGAGCTTTTTTTATATTCGGTTCCAAGCCGCCCGAAATTATCAGAAATGGAAATTTTGAAATCGTTCAATTGATAGGTTATCCTGCCGACGCAGTTTTGCATATTTTTATAACCCATTAAAAATAAATCGCCCGAAGCTCCGGTCGAATTGAATTTGCCGTCGCTGTATCCTAATTGAAGCTCTATATTTCCCTTGCTTTTTAAATCATAATTGAAAAAAGAACTTATTCTATACGCGTCTAATGATTTTTTAAACGGCGGCAAATAATCGAGATTAGGAGTTCCGTCCGCCGCTAAAACCGAATATCTGTATTCATAAATCTGTTTAGTGTGATCGAATGAAAAATCGTCGTATGCGTCTTTAACCGTGATTTCGCCTCCGATTCTAAATGAAAAATTTTTATAAGAATTTCCATATCGCAAAGCGTGAAAACGCCGGCTTTTATTGCCGGCGCCGGCGCTTGCAAAAAGCCCTTTTGTTTTACCGGTTTTTTTAGTTATAATATTCACTACTCCGGTAACAGCGTTGGCTCCGTACAATGCCGCCGCCGGTCCGCGCGCGATTTCAATTCTGTCTATGTCGTCGAAAGTTATAGGTATGAATTCCCAAAACGTTCCGCCGAACACATCGTTAAAATATGAGCGGCCGTCGATTAACACAAGTATGTTTCTTGAAAACGCCGCAAAAGCTCCGCCTTCTTTAGGAACGTTTATCATTCCGCGTATCGAAGCGTCCTGTTGTCCGCCGCTTGTTTCTTGAACATATACTCCCGGCGCCATTCTCAATACTTCAGCTAAACTTTGACATCCCGACATTTGTATATCCTCGCTTGTTATTACCGATATTGAAACGGGCGCGTCAAACAAAGTCTGTAGCCGTTTTGAAGCCGAGATTACTATCATTTCCTTTACCGATTGATATTCCTTGAGCATTTTAAATTCTTCGTCAAGGTTGTCTGCGCCGTTTAAAAAACAAGGACGCATAACCGTCAATAATAAAATCAGTATCAGTATTATATTTTTTTTCATATTCATTTTCGAAAAATCCCCTGTTTATTTTTTAACCTAAAATACTTCTTAAAGGCAGGTATAGTTTTTTGGTTAAAAATGATATAAAAACTCCCACATTATATAATAAAAAAAACTAATAACAAGTAAAATAACAGAATTAAAGAATAAAATATTTTATTAGAGGAAAATGGCATTACAGAAAAGCT
>DAINAU010000120.1:0-13300 GCA_036733285.1 bacterium | reverse complement strand
CGGCGAGGGCAATGATTGACGCATTTGTTCAATATTCGCCTGACTTAACGGCGGGAGTAGTAAAATATAAAGCTATATACTCCCGCCGTTAAGTCAGGCGAATATTGAACCCAAATCGTTCCCATTGCATCGCCTTGATTTTGTTGCAGTATTTCAAATTCCGGAATTGTCATTCCCGATTTTTGAGATAAAACAAATTGTTCAGGAGCTTCGTAAAATGACGAATTACTATTAGTGAACGCCACAACCATTACTCTGTAAAGCTCCCCTGCGGTTAAACCTGTAAATTCAAAATTATCAATTAATCCGAGTTTTACCAGATATTCTCTATCATGGTTTTCTTCGCTGTCGTTATCGTTTCTTAATTGAGCCGATACTACGTAACCCGTTACTTCAGGATTTGTCAAATGAAGTTTGGACCATTTCATAAATATCGAGCCGTCTGTTAATCCGCCTCTTAATTCCGTTATGTTGAAGTCAGAAGTCTTTGAAATATTGCTTGACGTGGCGACTTGAACCGGAGAAGATAACTGAGTTTCCCCTATTTTAACCTCGGAAGCATTATACGCTTCAATAGTAATATTATACCTTGCTCCCGGAGCTAAATCTTCTATAAAATAAGAGTTATTATATGGAGGCGTTAACTTAGAGCTTTGTCCCGAGTAGGATATCGAATAAGAAGGAGCTCCGCCCCCTGTTACTACCGACCATTTCACTATATAATATGCGGCGTTTTCATAACCTGCCCATTCAACTAATATTCCGTCGCTGTCAGGAGATACCGCATTAGTAATTGTAAAATTATAAGGTATGGTTAAAGTTTTTTGAGCCGTTGATTTTACAGGTTTATTATTTTCAATTAATCTGACTATAAAAGTATAAGTTTTGCCCGCTACAACATCCATTTCCGCCGAATTTGTGGTAATCAGTTCTGGAAATTGTTGAAGAATCTCGCCTCCGGGCGTATATGAATATAACAGTCTGTAATTGCCTGCGTCAACAATAGTATTCCAAGTTATTACAGCTTTTTTGGTTGCGCTGTTATAAACAGCCGAGGTTATTTCAAAGGTTTTATCGGAAACAGTATAATTATATTCGGGAGTTGTTTTCAATAAGTTTCCGGATACTCCGTATGATTTAACGACAAATGTATAGGTTATTCCGGGATATACCGGAATCATTGCTTCTGTTAAAGTCCGGTTGGTTAAATCCTGAATGACTCTATTGTTTTTTTCTCCGTCTAATATAAAAGAATATTCTACGGCATATCTTGCAAAATCATTTGAAAAATCTGGTTCCCAGAATAACTTTATGTTGCTTGAAATCTGAACCGCGTTTTTAATGACAAAATCTTTAACTATTCTATTTACGGTTCTAACGTCGGAAGTTTTTGTTTTTTTGTTGTTCGCATCGTATCCGACTATAATAAAATTATAATCGTTGTAATATTGAAGTCCTGATTTTAAAATCGCGCCGATGTTATCGACTGCAAAATCCGGAACAAACCAGTTTGTTCTTCCTGATAACTGATTTTTAGGAATTTTAATTTCATAATTATCAACTGTGGGAATTTTTGGGGACGCGGCTCCGTAAATTTCAAAATCTATATCGGTCTTTAATGCGGTTAATTTTGCCGAAGTAAATAATTTACCGGCATTTGGATTTGGAAGATTTACGTTTATTTCTTTTGATATTTCGCCTTCAATTAAAGCGCTTGCCGATACTTCCGATGTAATTCCTTCGTTTTTAAAGGTTATTGGAGGATAAGTTTTATTTTCAATAACTCCGCTTTTATTCAATACTCCGGTTACGTTTGCGCTTAAAGATTGAAGATTGTTAATGCTGTAAACCGTTATGGTTACAGGATTTTCAGAAACTATGTCGCCTTCGGGCGCGGATTTGATGAATCCTTTTGTCAATGTTGTAACTACGGAAGTTTTAATTTTGTTTGAACCCGGTTCTGCGGCTTTGATTTTAGCCGTAACCCATACGTCTATATATTGTTCAGTATTTCCCCATTCAAGTCTTATCTTATCGCCTTCTACAAACGAACCCGAAGTGAATTTCGGTTTCATCTTTATTTCATCGTTTCCGTCTCCTGCGAGATTATCGACTCTGAAAGTCTGTTTTCCTGTATTGTTATTTACCGGAGTTACAAGTTTTGAAGCTTCCGCGTTTCCGCTGAATTGCCATTTTATCGTATATTCTTCCGCGCCTGAAGCGGCGTCAAAAGTTACGCTGATTATTCCTTTGCCGTCAATTGAAACCGTAGGTTTTAATTTATCCGGAGTTATCGGTTCGTTTTTAAAATCTGCCGGAATATTCAAAATTCCGGCGTATTTATATATTTTTTCTGAAACCGATACCGGAGTTAAATAAACCGGATTTTTTCCGGTTGATATAACATCGAAAGGAAGTTCAACCGTTGATTTGGTTAATCTGACGTTAACCGGCTGGTCAGTTACCGCATAAGCCGCGTCTTTATCGTCGTAATAGGTTACTGATACCATCGGTATCTGATTCGTATATTCTAAATTTGATATTACCGCTTGTATTGAGATTTTTTCTCCAGGAACGGCAGTCGCATTATCCGCAGGTTTTATAAAAACAACCGGAGCGTTTATAATGTCTAATTTCACTTTTCCTTTTTTAATATCTTTGCTTATTATGACGTCGCCTGTGAATTGTATTGCGGATTTTTTCTGAACGGTGTTTATTTCGACGCTTTTTTGAGAAATTGAAACAGTGGCAAACGGAAGAATTTCCGGCAATTTAACTAAAATTATTTTTGCCGGCTGTTCGGTCGTATATGAAACTCCGTTTTTATCAATATATTTAACGTTTATATTCAATGCGTCCGGAACGTTTTTTCCTTCGTTGGATATGACTGCCGCCACGCCTATTTCCATTCCGAAATCAGCGTTTAATCCCGAAATCGGCTGAATTATTCCGGCGCCTGATTCAACGCATTCTAACGCAATTTTTCCGTCTTTTGCATTCGGACTTATTTTTATTTTTCCCGAATATAAAACAGCAACCGGAGGAACCGGAGTTATTGCGAGCGAAACAGGATATTTTGTTCCGGCCGCAAGCGCGTTTTCAGGTAATATATCAGCAAGTTTTTTTAATGTGATATTTTCAGTTTTGTAAGAAGCTCCGTCAATGTCCGTATATTTTATGGTAATCGGAAAACCTTCAGGTATTACGGCTTCGCCGCTTGATATTCCGGCAGTTATGTTGATTTCGCTTCCTCCTGCAAGAATTTGAATGTTTTCATTTGCTATCGGTCTTAAATGAATTCCGCCTGCAATTGAGGATTCCAGAATTACATTTCCTCTTTTCGTCATTTCCGGCAATCTTAATTTTTCGGAATAAAGAATTGCGGTTTTAGGAAGCGGAACTACGTTTAAGGATATAGTTTTCGGAGCCGCAGCTAAAACGGCTTCCGGAAGAATTTCTGCGGTTTTTGCAATCGCAATATTTTCGTTTTTATATGCGTTTCCGGCTTCGTCTGAATATTTAACGTTAAGCGTTATAGCTTCCGGAATTACAGCTTCGCCGCTTGAAATGACAGCGTCGAATATTATTTCTTTTCCTTCTTTAGAAACAGCCGCAATTTCATTGTTTATTGGTCTGATTATTCCGCCTATTCCTCCGGATATTTCAACTGATAAAATTCCTTTTTTAGCCGTCGGATCGAGAATTAATTTCCCTCTATATACCAAAGCGTCTTTCTTGTCCATTTTTATTCCGATTTCAATCTTTTTTAATCCGGCTTTTACTATGCTTGTCATTCCCTGCATTTCTTCGGCTTTCTTCAATTCAATATTGCCTTGATGAGTTATGGCTCCGAGTTTGTTTTTTATAACGTATTTAACGTTTAGAGCAGCCGCTGCTTCAGTAGGCATTAATGAATTCGGATACGCCGCTCCTTCGATTTTTATTACATTGTTCGGAGCCGCTTCCGTCATATACGATGGAAATAATGAAGCGTCGGCTTCCTGTAATTCTATATTTAACAAACCGTCTTTCGCGTCCGCCGGAACTTTAAATTCCGAACGGTACATAACTACGGGAACTGCGATAAATCTGCTTTGAAGCAAAGTCTCGTTATGTCTTACTTCAATATTTATCGGCATTTCAATAGGCGATTCTACGGTAAACGAACCGTCTTCTGAAACCTCGATTTTTTGACCGTTTGCGGTTACCGCAAATTTTAGATTTACTTGTTTTGTCTGTTTTACAATATGAGCCGGTTTAGCGAGGTCTGCAAGTTCTGCGTTAAATTTTGTGGGTGAAATTTCTCCGCCTGATAATTTTCCTTTAACTTTAAATTTTCCGGCGGATTTTTCAACCTTTGATTCGGTGATTTGCAGTTTCGGTTCTTTTATTTTAACCTCGTAAGCTTTTTCAAATTTTCCGCCTTCGAATATTTTTACGTCTTCATTATTTATTTTTAAATACGCGATTCCTCTATCGTTAGGTTTGTTGTCGGTAGCCGCTCCTTTTACTATAACCATATTCCCCTGAATTGAAGCTTCCCATACGAGTTCGGGATTAGTCGCGTCTGCCGGAAGCTCGGCTTTTGCGGTTTTTTCAGCGCTTTGTCCGCTTTTGTCTATTGCTTTTAAATTAACTTCTACAATTTCTTTTCCGCCTTCGGCTTTTATCATATCTTTTGAAATTACAAGCGAATGTTTAAAAATTCCGCCTTCGGCTGGCAATGGCGTAGATAACGGTAGTCCGTTCGCTAAAACTTCTTTTAAAGCTATATTATCGCTTGCTTTTCCTTCAATTATAATTTTTCCGGCGTCTATAGAAGAAGAGGTTATTTCTAATACCGGCGCGATATTATCTTGCAATACGACTACGAAACTTGTTTTTTTACCGGTTCCGTCTTCGGCTTCGACCGGAACCGACTGCATTTCCGGAGTCAATACTAATATTTTTTCAAATGCTCCGTTATTTAGCGTTGTAGGTTCGTTATTAATTTTAACTGTCTTCAATTCGATATCGTCTTCGGCAAAACCCGTGATTTTTACAGTGTTAGCAGTATATACCGGCGAAGATACTATTAAATTCGGAGCTTTTTTGTCTTCGAGCGCTTTAATAGAAACCGTGATTTTATCGGATGAAACTTTTTCAGAATTAATTGACGTAATGTTAAAAGTTTTCGGCTGCATTTCCATTTTAACCGTTTTTCTGAACGCGCCGGAAGCGTCGGCAACCGCAAATTTATTTCCGTCAGCCATTAACTCCGCTCCGGCTTCGGTTATACCGCTTATTATAGCTTCTTTTCCAAGATATTGAACGTCGCCTAATGTTAACGCGGTTTTCTTAACGATTTTTTTACCTTCAAGTTCCGCTACTTTCTGTAATATTTTATTAATTGATTCTTCCGCTTCGACAAATTTGTCCGATGCAAACGAATCTTTGACGTATTGCAAAACCACAAATAATTCGTCAACCGATAAACCCGCGGTTTTCTTATCGTTCAATAATTTTTCCGTTTCCTGAATTTTTTGTTCAAGTCCTTCCGGAGCTTTTTTTCTTGCTAATGCAAGGGCTTTTTTGGCTTCGGCTATTAGATTTGCGGCTTCGGATATATTATTGGCGTCTTTAGCCATTATCGCTCTTTTAAATATAGCTTCCGCCTCGTTTATCATAAAACCGTTTTTACCTTTTTCCAGAAGTTCGTTGCCGAATTCTTCTATTATTTTTTCAATATCGGCAGTTTCGGTTTTTTGAGGCGCCGTTTTAATTTCTGTTATAATATTTTTTAATAATTCCACCGCTTCCTGAAATTTTCCCGTTTTGGCGAGCTCGTCAACATTTTTTATTTTTGCTATCGCTTGTTCAATTTCAAATTTTCCGAATTTTTCGGATATTAACGGCTCTAGTTCAGCGCGGAGTTTGCCGAGTTCGATTGCGAACGGGTTTTCCGGTTTTTTTAATGTTTCAATATCTTTTAATAATTCGTTGGCGTCTTTTTCAAAATTGTCGAATTTACGGTTTGAAAATTCGTTTTCAGCTTTTCTTTTTTTGTTTTCAAGAACTGAAGGAATGATGTAACCGTCTTTCTTTTTTTCTTCCCATTTATTATTTAATTGTTCGTATAAAGTTATATATTTTTGGTCTATAGGTTTGAATTGAGCGTCGTCGGTGTCTTCGGGTTTGTTTTGGCGGTATTCTCCGCTTCCATCGGGATTTTTTTTCAATGTGTTTCCCGCGTCAAGACCGCCTCCGTTATTTCCGCTTTCGTCGGTTACAAACAATTGACCTTCTGTTAACGTGAATTGAGACGGTTTGTCGTCGCCGCCCGCTCCGATAAATCCTTCGGTTCCGCGAACTCCGCAAACTGCGGTAGGCGTGGTCAATTTAAACGTCGATTGACTCGCTTTTAATTTATCGACGTTGAATTTGACGCCTCCGAAATTAACCTTGAAATCGCGGTTTTTTGCTTGTGTTTTTACGTCTGTCGAGTAATCGTTGACAACTATTTCCGAATTTTCTTTTATGACAAATTTGGTTTTGCCTTCGTCAAATGTGAGCTCCGCTAACGCGTTTAACGAAGTTTTTATTTTGCTTTGAGATTTTAATTCCATTCCGGTAGCCGCTTTTTCCCATTCTGAAGAGGCGGTAAGTTTTACCATTACTTTTCCGGCGACTTTGGATAATGTTATTTTATCGTCGGCATATGACGCCGAACACATAAGCGCGGTTAAAATTAATAAAAAGAATACTTTTAATTGTTTAAAATTCATTCTAAACAACTCCTTAATAATTATTTAGTTTTTATATAAAATTTTTGATATAAATAGATTAAGCAAACTATATTCCAAAATTATTGATAAATGTTTTCTGTTTTAAAATCAATAAGTTAATTTAATTTTTAATACTATTTAAATTATTAGTAAAATATTTCTGGAATTCAATGTATCTTTTTGTAGACGTTATATTGCCCGGTTTGACTTTATGAATTGAAAGAAAATGAGGTTCAGTAATTCGGAAAACTACTATCAAATTGAAAAAACAACTATCGTTATCCGATATTTGTAAAAACATGAAAGGGAATTTTATGGTTACTACTATTCAGCAGTCATTGTTAAAACCGTTAAAACAGTTTATTTTCCGATAATTTTTTTTATTAACTCAGCGGCAAATTTTGCTGAGTTAATAAAAAATTTGTTTTTACAACCGTTTTAACGGTTTTTAAGACCATACCTGAATAGAAATATTTTATGTTATTTGAATAGCGTCAATTCCGCGTATTTGATAATCTTACGCGGTCCGGAATTATTCTAAAACTCCGCAATCGCTTATGATAATATCTTTAGAAGTCGAACCGGAACGAGAACCGTATTTTTCAATGACGTCAAGAAGTTCCATACCTTTGATAACTTTGCCGAAAACCGTATGTTTTCCGTCGAGCCAAGGGCAGGGAATGAAAGTTATGAAAAATTGCGAGCCGTTCGTGTTAGGTCCGGCGTTCGCCATTGACAGCAAACCGCGTCCGGTATGTTTATTTATAAAATTTTCATCGTTAAACTTAGACCCGTAGACGCTTTCGCCGCCGGTTCCGTTGCCGCGCGTAAAATCTCCGCCTTGCGCCATAAAACCGGGAATAATTCTATGAAATGCGCTGTTTTTGTAATGAAGCGGTTTTCCGCTGATTTTTGATATGCCGTTGTTGCCGGCGCATAAATCACGGAAATTCTTGCAGGTAATCGGATTGTCTTTCCAGAACAATTCAAAAACAATTTTTCCAATGACTTCGGTATCGACGGTAATTTCAAAAAAACATTTTTCATTTACCTCCGGAGTTTTTTTAGATTTTTCAGCATCGGATTTTTGTCTTGGTTTTCTTTTCATTGCTTCGTCTCCTTCGATTGAAGAAGAATCCCGCGTTTGATTAGAAACAATTTCAGAAGCCGAAATAAAATTGGCGGCAGCCGCGGTTCCGCATACAATCAAAATAAATAATAGTAATTTTTTCATAGTAAACCGGATTATATTTATAAATCGGAAAAAATCAAGAAAAAAATTAATTGACTTTTTACGAAGGTTGTTTTAAATTTATCAAATTATATTTAACGCATTATATGCGACGGTTCAAAATGTAAATTAAACTATGTCGTCGCATATATTAGTATCTTATCAATAAATTTCTTGCATTTACGGCATGAATATTTATTAAAGCGCTTTGAAACATATATAAATTACAGCGTCTTATTAAGGCGCGATTTTTTAATCTTCAACTTTTTAAAAGTTGAGAAAATCGTGAAACGATTTTTGAATATTATATCTATATAAAGCCGAATTTCCGGAAAAGGATTATGAGCAAATTATTCGGTTATCCTTTTCCGATGAAATTCGGCTTAGGGTTTAATACAGGGTTTAATACAATGACTTTTTTTATTTTCTTTCAATTAGCCGTTGTCGTTATATGTCTTGCTTTCTCGGCTTTTTTTTCCTGCAGCGAAACCGCGATGTTTTCCATAGGAAAAATCAGATTAAAAACCCTTAAAAACGAATCCGCAAAAGGTTTTTTAGTGAACGAAGCGCTGAAAAATCCTCAACGTCTTATAATAGCGATATTATTTGGAAATATAGCTGTAAACGTTTTATCCACCACTATAGGAGAGAATTTAATCTATGAATTTTTAGGGTCTATAGAAAATGAATCTCTGTTTTTTTTAAAAAAATACAGAAGCGCTTTCAATATTGCTGTTATGACAGTATTGATTCTGATTTGCGGAGAAATTACTCCTAAAACCATAGCTTTGTCAAATCCTGCGAATATATCATTGAAAGTAGGGGGATTTATAAACAAATTAATATATTTGACGACTCCGGCTTACAAAGTAATCGGGAAAATTTCCGGATATATAATAACCAGAATAACTACGGTATTCAGAACCGATTCTATGAAACTCAGCGAAGAAGAATTAAAACTTGCGGTGGAACTCGGTTTAACCGACGGAATGGTCAGCCCTGAAGAAGAAGATATGCTTAAAAGCGTTTTTGATTTCAGCAAAACTATGGTTAAAGAACTGATGACTCCTAAACCTGACATTATCGCCTGTTCTATTAACAGTTCGCTTCAAGATTTATTTAATCTGTTTAACGAATCCGGAATTTCCAGAATACCTGTTTATGACAAAAATCTCAATAATATAAAAGGGGTCATTTACAAAAAGGATTTGTTCCTTAATTACCAGAAAATCAACGATAATTTCTGGATAAATCACATACGTCCGGCTTATTTTGTTCCTGAAACGAAAAACGCCGCTGCGCTTTTGAAAAGTTTCAAATTAAAAAAACAGCATATAGCCGTAGTCGTAGACGAATACGGCGGCGTGTCGGGTCTTGTTACCTTGAAAGATTTAGTCGAGGAAATATTCGGAGAAATATTGGATAGAAAACAAACCGAAGACAGTTATATTAAACGCATTGGACTATATAAATACAGAGTGAACGGAAGGATGCCGCTCGATTATTTTAACGAGGTGTTTAACGCGGATATCAAGGACGATTTTTTAACTATAAACGGTTATATTATTAAGGCGCTCGGAATGATTCCGGAACCGGGCGACGAACTTGTAATTAATGAAAATTTGAAAATATCGGTTGAAAATATTTTAAATAACGAGATAAAAACCGTAAAAGTCGAAAGATTAAAAACATCAGGGAACGATTCGTCTGACAAACTCGATAAAATTGATAAAACCAAACAAATTTAGAATTGGAAATATTTGATTTATGGAATATTGTTTTTATGTAATCGGAATATTATTTTTTGTTGCGCTTCAGGGATTTTTCGCCTGCAGCGAAATGAGCATAGTCTCCGCCAATAAGTTAAAAATTCATTATCTTGCGAAAAAGGGGAATAAAAACGCTAAAATCATAGAATACTTTTTTCACAATTCTCATAAGTTTTTGGGTACGACGCTTGTGGGAGTGAATATCTCGGTAGTAACAAGTTCGGCTTTGACAGCCGCATTAATGTTAAAAGTATTTTCAAATTTTTGTCCGGAATATAAATCTTTTCAACCTATAATATCCACGCTTCTCGTGGGTCCTTTTGTATTATTGTTCGGCGAAATAATCCCGTTGACGCTCGGAAGATTGTATAACAATCATATAGCTTTGAGAGTCGCGAAAATAATAATAATATTTTATCATTGTTTTTACGCGCTAATATTTTTTACCACCGGATTTGCAAAATTACTCGGAAAAATGACCGGAACCCTGAAAAATAATAGAAGACTATTTTCGAATATCGACGAATTGAAACTCTTGTTTGAAGAAGGCGCTAAAGAAGGCGCTTTGAAAAAAGACGATTTGTTTATGATAACCCGCGTATTTAATTTTAATAAAAACATTGTCAAAGATATAATGAGTCCGCTGATAAACGTTCAGCTCATTTCGGCGGACGATAATATTATTAATTTGATAAAACTTTTTAAGGTTTCGGGATACAGTAAAATACCGGTCTACAGAGACAGGATTGACAACGTTATAGGGATAGTTAATATTAAAGGAATAGATTTATCCAATCTTAATATGTCTGATAAGGTTGAAACTATAACCGCAAAACCTTATTTTATTCCTGAAACCAAACCCATAAAACAATTGCTTCAGGAAATGAAAGTCAATCTAAATCATTTCGCCATTGTCGTCGATGAATTCGGCGGCGTGTCCGGCGTTGTAACTATCGAAGATATTATAGAAGAAATTATCGGGGAAATAGAAGACGAGCATAAATTATTAAAACCGGCGAACAATTTCGATAATAAAAATAAATCTTTGGAACTTGAAGGAAACGTTGAACTTGAAACATTGGCGGAACAATTAAATATCGTTTTGGACACCGAATCCGACGTCGGAACAATCGCCGGATACATTCTTGACAAGCTCGGAAAAATCCCTAAGACAGGAGTTAAATTTAAAGAAGAAAATAAATATGAAATCACTATTTTAGACGCGGACGACCGCAGAATAAACAGGGTTAGAATCGATTTGCTATGATAGTTTACGCAGTTGACGACGAAGATTATATAAGAGATATATTTCAAATTAATTTCAAGCAATACCCCGAAATTGAGTTGTCGGTATTTGAAAGAGCCGCGGATTTGCTTGAAAAAACGAAAATTCGCAAACCCGATATAATAGTTTCCGATATTATAATGCCTGAAATGACCGGAATTGAATTATGCAAAATAATTAAAACAAATCCGGAATACGACGATATTTATTTTATAATGCTGACTGCAAAGGTGTCGGTTGAAGACAAAGTAACAGGACTTGAATCGGGCGCGGACGATTACATTATAAAACCTTTTAAATTCAAAGAGCTTGCCGCAAGAATTAAAGTCGGGTTCAGACTTGTGGAATCTATCAGAAAAAATAAGTCGCTGATAGCGGAACTCAAATCGAAGAACCTCGAATTGAACGAAACCTGCCTCCGATTGCAAACGGCTTCGGACAAACTTTTAACCGGCGAAAAACTCGGCGCAATAGGCAAAATTTCTTCAATCATTTCTCACGAGCTTAAAAATCCGTTGTTTGCGATATCCGGCTCGCTGTATATTTTAAAAAATAATTCCAATGGGATTTCGCAGACTGATATTGAAATAATAGAAGAAAGAATAAAGTATTGCATTGAAATAATCGACAATATAAACTCTTTCACAAAAACCGGAGAGCTCGTTAAGGAAAAAACTTCGGTTTCGGAAATTATTTATAACGCTATGCTCGGATTGAAAATTCCGGAAAATATTGTTTTAAAAAATAATATTGAAGACGCGGATATTTTCGCCGATAAATTTCAATTAAAAATCGTTATACTGAATATTTTGAAAAATGCGATTGAAAAATTTTCAGGCGCAAACGGGGAAATGGCGATTGTTTCAAAATTGATACGTAAAGAAAACGGAAGCGAAATAATGATAATAATATCCGATACCGGCGAACCGGTTTCTGAAAACGCGGATATATTTGAGCCGTTTTATTCGACAAAAACAAACGGTTCGGGACTCGGATTGTCATTTTCAAAATTAATTATTGAAAATCATAACGGAAAAATATCAGCGTATAACAAAGACGGAAAAGTTAATTTTGAAATAACCTTGCCGTTATCATGATAAAAATATCCGGAGGCGGTTTAAATTATGAACAGAAAAATGTCGTTAAGTCTGAAAATCACGATTTATTCTTGCTTTATGCTTCTTTTATTATTTATAATAATTGGAGTTTTCAGTTATTTGTCAGTAAATAAAATCGGAATTCAATCGGCTTCCGAAAAAGCAAAGGCGATTATTGAAGCCTCAATAGTTAATATTGACGCGGAAAAATTCGCCGGACTTGTTTTGAACGGTTCCGATACGGACGTTTACTATGAAGATTTGAGAAAATATTTGTTTGACGTGAAAAAAAATACCGGCTGCAAATATTTATACACGATGATTTATGACGGACAGACCGACGCGTTTTCATATATTGCCGACGGAAACGATCCCGCCGACGAAAAAGAATTTTCCGCTTACGGCGATTCCGAACCCGCGAACGATTTTCCGAATATAATGAAAGAATCTTTGAATTCAGATAAAACTTTATGCTCGGATATTTATAAATCCGAAGACTGGGGAAGTCTTTTAACTGCTTCGAGAGCTATTAAAACGGCGGACGGAAAAACCGCCGGATTATTAGCCTGCGATTATTCCGCTGAACAGGTCGCGATGCAATCTGCCAAGTTTAGAAATACGTTGTTTGTTTTTATTTTTCCGGTTTTAATATTATTGCTCGGGGCAAATTTTTTTCTTTTAAAAAGTATGCTGAAACCGTTGATGAAATTCTCCGATTTGTTTAAGAAAGGTTCTTCAGGGGATTTATCAGTTCGTATGAATATTAAATCAAACGATGAAATCGGAGAAATGTCCGCAAGTTACAATGATTTTATGAATATGCTTTCGAATTTTTCCAATCAGATGAAACTCATTTCCGAAGATAAATTATTTGACGGCGAACTTGACAAACCGCTGCCTGGAGATATGGAAAAAATAAGAGAGGCAATAGTTAATAATCTTCGCAAAATCGCTGAAAACGCGCGATATATTGCGAACGACGATTTATATAACGAGAAATTAAACGTTTCAACCGCCGGCGCTCTCGGAGGGGCTTTTGCGGATATGCTTGCGAATTTGAGAACCATAACCAATCAGGTAAAACTGCTTGCAGAAGAAAAAATATTTGATTCTTCATTGAAAATTCAAAATAAGGGAGATTTACAATCAGCGTT
>DAINAU010000119.1:0-13339 GCA_036733285.1 bacterium | reverse complement strand
TTGAATTATGTGAAAAAATAAAAGCAAATACATATAGTTTTGGCATAATGTCGCCGTTGCCGGGCAGTCAATTATTTTATAAAAACAATATTAAAATAAATAGAGAAGATTATTACAAATTTAAGGATTCATTTTTTAAAATTGTAGATAAGAAATTTATTTTTGCAAAACATAAAATTAGTATTGAAAAATTAGTCAAATATAGTCAGAACAAATATAATACAATATTTTATATTTTTAATGTTAGTTTTCTAATAAAATATCTGAATTGTTTATTTAAAAGTAATGCGAAAATCGAATATATGAAATTATTGCCAAAATTTTTAATTAAATTTATTTATAAGAATTTAAAGAAATATTATTATGCAAAAAAATTGTCCGATATGCGGTTCAGATAAAACCGAAATCTTCTCGAAATATTATTTTAAAAGTTTGTTTACGCATCGTTATAAATGTTTAGATTGCGGAATAATTTTCAGTTATCCATTTATTAATGAACTTGAATTAACAAAGTTTTATAGTGAAAATTATTCGGAATTTGACGGACAACAAAAATTGTATTGCAAAGAAAATATTACAAAATTGATAGAAGATAATAAAAAGAATATTGACAATATATTCGGCAAAACAGACCAAAAAAAATTCCGGCTTTTAGACGCAGGTTGCGGTCCGGGAACATTTTCCAAAGCCGCTGAAGAGATAGGTTGGGAAGTAGTATCATCAGAACTTTCAGGTAAAAATATTGAGTTTTGTAAAAATCATCTTGGTTTAAAAAATGTTTATCAGATTTCACCGGACAAATTAGAATATGAAAATTATTTTCATGCGGTAGAATTATGGCATGTTTTAGAACATGTTATTAATGCAAAATCATTTTTAGAAAAATTAAATAAAATGATTGTAAAAAATGGAATTATACATATTGGAGTTCCTAATATTGATAATATGTATTATAAAATTATTAGGATTTATCAACAATTAAGAGGAAAAATTCCTGATATTGGAACTTCGCCCGAACATACTTTTGAATTTAATGAGAAATCATTAGTTTTGTTATTAAAGAAATGCGGTTTTAAAATATTAAAAGCGAATATATTTGAGCCTGAAAATGACTTGGAAATAAATAAAACGCCTGTTAAATATTTGATTTTTAAATTTATTAGAATAATTGATAAACTGAAAATTTTAAAAATTGGCAGACATTTAGAAATTTTGGCTGAAAAATTATGAAGAAAATATTATTTGTGTATCCGAATATTAACAGACAGAAATCTGTCCAAATCGGTATAGCATCTTTAATTACTGTAGCTAAATCTTGCGGATACGAATGTGATTTGTTTGATATAACTTTTATTGGCGAGAAAGATATTAACTATAGTTTTATAAATAAGATAAATGATTATCAGCCGGATATTATTGGTATATCAAGCCGTAGTAATGAATGGGAAACTGTAAAAACATTAATTGATTTAATTCCCGAAAAAGTTTTTATTATAGTTGGCGGCCCGCATCCTACGGTTGCGCCTGATGAAGTTATTGAATATGATAAAGTAGATTGTATAGTTATTGGCGAAGGAGAAAAAGTATTGAAAAATATTTTACTTTCATATAAAGAAGGTAAAATAAAAAGTGATATTTTAGGAACATATATAAAATTAAAAAATATTATTGAAAAAAATCAGCCTGAGAAATTGAATGATGATTTAAGCGACATTGATTATCCGGATTGGAGTTTGTTTGATGAAAGACACATAATTCATTCGACTTTTGGAAAAATTTACCGGATAGGTTCATTTGAAGGGAGTCGAGGTTGTCCATACGGCTGCGCATATTGTATAAATAAATATTTACAGAATTATTATTCAGGGAAAGGTAAATATCATAGAAAAAAATCTGTTGATAGATTAATAAACGAAATACTTTATTTCAAAGAAAAATATAAGATTGAGTTTGTATATTTAGCTGATGAAACTTTTTTATTAGATAATAATTGGCTAAAAGAATTTTCAGAAAAATATAAAAATAAAGTCGATTTGCCTTTTTCGTTTATGACTCGAGCCGAAACAGCTACAGAGGAGAAAATGGAACTGGCTGCGGCGGCGGGAGCAAAATACGTATCAATCGGCATTGAAAGCGGTTCAGAAGAATTCAGACGTAAGTATTTAAACAGGAAAATGACTAATGAACAGATTATCAATGCATTTAGATCAGCAAAAAAATATGGTATTGAAACCAACTCATTTAATATGATTGGATTTCCATATGAAACAGAGGAAGATATTTTTAAGACTATAAAATTAAACAAAATAATTCAGCCGGACAATATTCAGTGCACAATTTTCTATCCGTTTAAAGGCACGGAATTATATAAGTTGTGCTTAGAAAATAATTTTATAAATGAAAATAATTTAAGCGCTAAGAATTATTATTCGTCTTCAATATTAAATTTTCCAAATAAAAAAAAAACTAAAATAATTAGAACGAGAAATTTATTTGAATATTTATGTTCAAATAAATCTTTAATAACAAAACTATTGGAATTATCATTGAATTATAAGATTATTTATAATATTTTTTATGGTTGTATAAAAATAAAAAAACAAAACCAATATTTTTATAATTTGTATAAAAATATTGGTTTTTATAAGTTTATTAGACATATAATAAAAAAATTATGCGCCTATTAATCATATCAGATTTATTTCCTAATAAAGTCCAACCTGAACGCGGAACTTTTGTAAAACTTCAAGCTGAAAAGTTATCGGAATTTTATAAAGTTGACGTAGTATCGCCCGTCCCTTTTTCTTTCAAAAAATATATTGATATTCCAAAATTAGTAAAGGGAAAAAAATGTAATATTTTTTATCCTCGTGAAATCAAACTACCTTTTAATTTTTTATTTTTCAGCCGAGCTCTAACATATTTTATAGCGATATTTCTTTTTTTTATAAGTTATAAAAAAAAAAATAAGATTGATTTAATACATTGTCATTTTGCATTTCCAGATGGGTTTGTATGCGCTTTATTAAAAAAAATCTTTAAAATTCCATATGTATTAACTGTTCATGGTTCAGATATAAGAGTTTTCCCTTATAAAAATTTTATTTTAAAAAAATTTGTTAATATTGCGTTAAAAAATGCAAATAAGATAATAGCAGTTAGTAATGAATTAAAAAATAGAGTTTTACAATTAAACGGCAAATACGAAGTTGAAGTAATATATAATGGCGTTGATTTTGAAAAATTTACCTTAACAGATAAAAAAGGGACAGAGCCATTAAATAAAAAAATAATTTTTTTAGGAATATTTATTGAAAGAAAAAATCCATTAATTTTAATTGAAAGTCTCAAAAATATTATTTTGACAGAACCTAATATTGAATTACATTTATTCGGGACAGGACATTTAAAACAAAAAATGATTGATACTATTAAAAGTTATAAATTAGAAAATTATGTAAAAATTTTTGATAAGATAGATAATAATCGTGCGCCCGAAATAATGAAAGAATATGATATGCTTGTTTTGCCTTCATTGTATGAATCTTTTGGAGTGGTTTTAATTGAAGCAATGGCTTGCGGATTACCGGTTGTTTCCACTAAAGCAGGCGGAATACCTGAAGTAGTTAATGATAAAAAAGTAGGTTTATTAGTAGAACCAGCCAATCAATCCGCATTAGAAGAAGCAATTCTTAAAGCGTTAAAAACTGATTGGAATAAATTCTATATTAGAGAATATGCAAGAAAATTTTCAATAGAAAATTGCATTAACAAATTATGCAAAATATATATTATAATGAAAGAAAAGTCATTACAAAATCGCTATGATGATGATGAGAAGAAAAATACTGACAGTATCGATTTATCTTATATTGATAGGATAATGAAAGTATAAATGATTGACGCGCATTTACATATAAATTTTAATGGATTGAATAAAGATAATTATATTGATTATCTTGATAGGAACGGTTTTGAGAAAGGATGGGTATTGACATGGGACGAGGTTGATAATCCAAATAATAAATGGCCGGTTCAAAATTTGAAAGTTGAAGATGTTATTGATTTATATCAAAGATATCCTGACAGAGTTGTTCCATTTTATGCGCCGGACCCGTTGCGCGCTGATGCGCTGGAATTGTTTATAAAATTTCGCGAACAAGGAATTAAGGGTTACGGCGAATTAAAATCAACCGTAAGATGGAGCGATAAGAGATTAGATAAAATTTTGGATTATCTTAATGAAAATAAACTGCCGCTAATTTTTCATATTGAAAATAGCGCCAATAGAATAATTGAGTTTGATAATTTAAAATTTTACGGTAAAATTTTAAATATGTTTTTACATTCTAAAGTCGCTAATTATTTTTCAGAGCCGTTATTAGAATTTTTCGGAGAATCTATTGCTGCCGACAAACCGCCGTTTTTTTATAAGTTTCCGGGATATATGCTTGATTTTGCAGAATTAGAAGAAAGGTTAAAGCAATATCCGAATATTAAATTTATTGCGCACGGTCCTTTCTGGTGGGCGAATATTTCGACGAATTGCTTATACAGAAAATACCCGAAAGGTAAAATATCAGAAGATGGTTTAATAGAAAGAGTATTAACTGAATATGATAATTTATATTGCGATATATCAGGATTAGGCGGATATAATGCTTTGAAAAGAGATTCTGGTTATATAAAAAATTTTCTTGAAAGATTTCAAGATAAGATTTTGTTTGGAACGGATACATATAAATTTAATCAGGCGGCGTTTCTCAAAAAAATTAAATTATCGAACGGCTGTTTAAAAAAAATATTTGAAAAAAATTTTGAGAAAATCATAAAATGAGTTTAAAGATAAGTCTGCTTTGTCATAATATAGATTTTAAGGCATTGTCTGTTTTATATTATTTTTGCAAAAAAAATAACTATCCCATAGATTCGATAATAATTGAAGAGTCAATAAACAAAAAAGTTATAAATGAACCAATAACTTGGAAGTTATTGAGAAAAAGATATAAACCTAATCTAATAAAAAAAATTATTTCTAAAATATTATATTTTATTAGATTAGAAAATATTATTTCTTTTTTTCCTGAAAGTAAATATTTTAAAACTATATCGATGAAGCGAGCTGCAAGGAAATTAAAAATCCCTTGTTATTTTGTCAAAAACCATTCTTCTGAAGAAACAAAGCAAATATTTGAATCGAGATCAATTAATTATGCATTATTGATATCTTCCAATTATTTGATAAAAGATATTCTTTTGAAAATACCGGTTAAAATTATAAATGCTCATTGCGCTCTTTTGCCCAAACATCGTTCGCTTGATTCTTTGCCATGGTCAGTAATTGCAAAAGATAAATTAGGAATAACAACGCATTTTGTTGACGAAGGCATAGATACTGGAGAAATATTGTTGTTTGAAGAAATTAAACCGTATCAGGGCGACGATTTAATTTCATTCAGAAGAAAAATGGACGAGCAAATCCCTGCGGCTTTATATCAAACAATTATTAAGCTTGAAAAAAATGAAATAACGCCTCAAAAACAAAAATTAGAAGATGGAATAAGGCATAGAATTATGACAGAAGAAGAATTTGAATTAGCGCAGAAATTATTTAACCAAAATTATTTGGGTTAAATGAATGGATTATGTTTTAATTAAAAAATATGAAATGTTCATTTTTAAGAAAAATAGACAAACTATATAATAACGTTGCGAGGCAGCAAGCTCTATTCACAAAGTTGTTGCCTGAAGATTTGCAGGATTGCAGCAAAGATTATTATTTATTATACAGAATAATCGATACGGCGGAGGATTATGTCGGAGATAGCATTTTAAAGGAGCGGATGTTAAAATCAATTACAGCGGATTTTTTGAGGGGCATAAAAGAAGCTTCGGATTTATTATTAAAAAACAGTCAATGCATAGAAAAAAAATATATTGAATTACTCGAAAATACGGATAAAATTTTGGAATTTCATAATTTTCTGGACAAAAAAGATAGAGAAGCCATAGAGTCAACAGGTAAAATTATGGCTGGCGGAATGCTGAAATTCGCGGAAAAATTTGAAAAATCAAAATTTGATTCGAAGGTTTTTTTTATAAATAATTTCAAGGAATTAGACGAATACTGTTATTTTGCAGCGGGATGCGTCGGAGAATTAAACTCAAAATTATTCTTCGATAGAGAATGTTTTAATAAAAATTCTAATTATGATGAAACGGTAAAAAACGGCGCGGAATTAGGGAATTACCTGCAGATTGTAAATATATTAAGAGATAATTCAGAGGATAAAACCGTTCAGAATAAAAAATATTTTCCGGCTGAAAATTCAACATCCGAACCTGAAACCCAACTTGATAAAATAATAAATTTTGCTGAAACAAAAGAGAAAGCCATTGAAAAATATATTAACAATATTAGCTGCAAAAAAGTAAAACGGTATTGCAGTTGCTTGTATGATGTTGCAAAAGAACATTTAAGATTTTACCGTCAAAACAAAACAGCTTTATTAAACAGAAATATAAAACCTTCCTCAATCAAACTTTTCTTAATCCTTCCATTAGCCCTCAAATTCATTTTTTTATTTTATAAAATAAAAAAAATATAAATCTTCCTTAATATTTTCAAATTTTTAAAAGTTTTACGTTTTAAACCCAAAAAATGTTATGGAGTATTCTCTGGGCGCGTTAAGTTTTCAAACTGCATTTTTTGGGTTATGATTATTTTTATTAAAATTACTTGACGGAAAAAAAAATATTTATAAAATAAATCATGAGGTTGACGCAGAGAATTATTAAAAGAGGTCTTATCAATGAAAGATTATTTTATATTAATAGTTGACGACTGTCCGAATTCGAGAACGCTGCTTTTAAATTCATTATCTCATTTTGACAAAAATTTTATTCTTGCAAAAAATCCCGAATCGGCTATTGATATTCTAAACCGTCTGGACAATATTTTTGCGGCAGTCGTTGATTTGCATTATGATAACAGCAGTTTGACCGGACTTGACGTTTTAAAAAAATGTTCGGAAAAACAAATTCAATCCATTCTTGTTACCGGAGATTTTATCGAAGACATTGGAGAGCTTGGAGAAATTCAATCGAAAAGCGTTAAAATTCTTGAAAAACCGGTTAATTTCGACTTGTTTAAATCTGCGATTTCCGATATTATAAAAAGTATTAATGAATGATTCGCTTGATAAAACAAACCCGGGATTTCTTATTCCATTAGCTCAGTTTTTAAGACCGGAAAAACTTGAAGATTTTGTTGGACAACAGCGACTTGTAGGCAAGAATAAAATTTTATATAACGCAATAAATACAGATAAAATCCAATCTTATTTGTTTTGGGGACCGCCCGGCTCCGGAAAAACCACACTCGCCAATATAATCGCTAAAACCACCCATTCCAAAATAATCATGCTGAACAGCGTAAACGCTTCTACGAAAACTCTCAAAGATATTTTTGAAGCCGCGCAGGAAGCTAAAAAAAATAATATTAAAACGATTTTATTCATAGATGAAATCCACAGATTCAATAAAACTCAACAGGATTTGTTTCTTCCTTTTGTCGAATCGGGAACGATTTATTTAATTAGCGCCACCACTGAAAATCCGTCTTTTGAAATAAACTCGCAACTGTTGTCAAGGTTAAAAATTTTAAGATTATATCCGCTTGAAGAAGCGGATATTGAACTAATAATAAAAAACGCTATTAATAAAAAAAATGAATGGAATCCGGCGGCGGAAGGAATAGAGATAACAGAGGAATGTATTGATATACTGAAAAAATCTGCGAACGGGGACGGCCGGCAAGCTCTGAATATTCTTGAAACCGCATTGATAAACGCTATAGCGTTAAATATAAAAATTATTGAAAAAAGCAATCTTGCCGACGCTATGCAGACGGTTTTTATGAATTATGATAAGACCGGCGAAGAGCATTATAACATCATATCCGCATTGCATAAATCGCTGCGCGGTTCCGACGTTAACGCTTCCATTTACTGGTGCGTAAGAATGCTTGAATCAGGCGAGGAACCTTTGTATCTTGCAAGAAGACTGATACGAATGGCTTCTGAAGACGTGGGCGTCGCAGATACTAACGCTTTAACCGTAGCTACCAACGCTTATAATATTTTTAAAATGCTCGGTTCGCCTGAAGGAGAACTCGCTATCGTCGAAGCTGTGATTTACCTCGCATCAGCTCCTAAAAGCAATACCGTTTACGAAGCTTATAATTCCGCGAAAAAATTTATAGCGGAAGACGGATATAAAGCCGTTCCGCTTCATTTATGCAACGCTCCCACCAAAATGATGAAGCAAATGGGCTATTCAAAAAATTACAAGTATCCTTTTAATTTTCAATATAATTTCGTGTCTGAAAATTATTTTCCCGAAGGCGTTAATAATCCTAAATTTTATATTCCGTCAAATTTCGGTTTTGAAAAAGAAATAGCTAAACGAATGGAATTTTGGGAGAATTTAAAAAGGAAGTTTCCAAGTTGAAATTTTATGAATGAATTTACGATAAACGGATTGGTAAACTTATTTTCAATATTTTCGGTTGTTTCCGGAAAAATTGAAGAATCGAGAAAAAGAGCGGAATCTTTTTTGATTTTTCAAACAGGGGCAAAAACCGCGCAGGCGTTTCTTGATTTATTCGACGAACTCGCGGATTATTATAAAACGGAGAAGTTAGACTCAGATTCTATTTCTACATTTGCCTCTCAAATATCAGAAAAACTTAAAAGCAAACTTAACCGTAAAGAACAGATTCTCACATATCTCAGATTTCTTGAATTGACCGCCTCGGAGAAAAATGATTTATTTGAAAAACCTTTAAATAAAATTCGTCAGGATTTCAATATAGACGAAGAATTAAATAACGAATTGCTATGTTTTATAAAGAGCGAGAATGTCGAAACGATACCGCATTCTAAAAATTTCTTAATTATTTCAGAACGTTGCATATCTGAAAATTATCATATAGCTCGAAATATTAAAGGATATGCGCTCGTTTATTATATTCGGTCTATAAACGCGGTAGTTTTACGATTAACCGGTAATGATTTTTTGTTTATTGAATCCCGCGTATTGAATTCATCCTCGTTTCAACTCTTGACGCCCGGCGATTCTATTTGCGGAAAGAATATTCTTCCGGTTTATTATTCCGATATCATCCGCGTTTTTTCCAATATTTCCAAACAAAATGAAATCTCGTTTATTGCCGACGCAATAGAATATAAATTTCCGGACGGGACTTACGGTTTAAGACCTTTTACATTCAAAGAAACTTCAGGAACTTTTATAGCGGTGATGGGAGGCAGCGGGGCGGGCAAAACCACTTTGATGAATTTATTAAACGGCGGGACCAAACCTTCGTCCGGTTCGTTGTATATAAATAATAACGATATTCATATCGATAAGGAAAAAACCGAAGGGACTATCGGTTATGTTCCTCAAGACGATATGCTTTTTGAGGATTTAACCGTTTTTCAGAATTTGTATTACGGAGCAAAATTAAGTTTTGACGGGCTTGACGATACTGAAATCAGCATAAGAGTCGAGAAGATTTTGAATCAACTTGAACTCGATTCAATTAAAAATTTAAGAGTCGGAAATTTTTTAAACAAGTTTATCAGCGGAGGACAGCGCAAACGTTTAAATATAGCTTTAGAACTAATACGCGAGCCGTCTATACTTCTGGTTGACGAACCCACTTCCGGTTTGTCTTCGTCGGATTCGGAAAAAGTCGTTCTACTTTTAAAGGAACAAGCAAATCTCGGAAAAATCATAATTATAAATATTCATCAGCCTTCGTCATTTATTTTCCGTATGTTTGATTCTCTCTGGATACTTGACAAAGGAGGCAGAATAATTTATAAAGGCAAACCGCTCGACGCCATATCGTATTTTAAACGAAACGCTTTTTATCCTCAGCCGGATGAAAGAGAATGTCCGGAATGCGGCTCGCTGAATCCTGAAATTGTTTTCAAAATTATTGAAGATAAAAAACTTGACGGCGCCGGAGAATACGGTTCGGAACGGAAAAATTCAGCGGAAGAATGGCAAAACCTTTATCAAAAAAATTTTCCTGATTCTCAGAAAAGAATTATAGTCGGTAAGCCGCTTCCGATAAATAATGCTTCGAAAAAACCCTCGGTTTTCAAACAATTGAAAATTTTTTGCGGACGGAATTTTAGAATAAAAACGGCCAACCGGCAATATATGTTCACAATTCTTTTACAAACTCCGCTGCTTGCATTGATTGTGGCTTATTTTACAAAATACGTTTCCGCGCAAGGATACAACTTTAACTCAAATAAACATCTCCCTTTTTATATATTTATGACCGCGATAGTTTCGCTTTTCAGCGGAATGACTACGAGCGCCGAAGAAATCATTAAAGACCGTTCAGTTTTAAAACGCGAAGAATTTCTTAATTTGAGTTGGGGTTCATATTTAAACAGTAAAATTATTTTTTTATTAGGCGCGTCCGCCATTCAGGCGTTATTATATATTATTATCGGTAATTCTATTCTTGCGATAAAAGGGCAATTTTTATTGTATTGGCTTATATTTTTTTCTTCGTCCTGCGCGGCGAATATGATTGGACTTAATTTATCCAACGCTTTGAATTCGGCGGCGGCTATTTATATTCTCATTCCGCTGATACTGATACCTCAAATATTACTTGGGGGATTAATAATTGAATTTGACGATATGCCTTTCAAAATGAAAACCGATAATAATGTTTCGTTCATTGGAAACTTAACAACGTCGCGTTGGGCTTACGAAGCCCTCGCGGTAGGTCAATTTAAATATAACGGTTATCAAAAATTTTTTTTTGACGTTGAAAAAAATATCTGGGATTATCTTTATTACGGCGACTTGCTTATTCCCGAACTAAAAAGAAGATTAAACGCCGCCGCTCAAAATAAAAAACCGTTGAAAGAAGAAGACATCCACATTATTCAAAATGAAATCAAAGAATTACGCGGGAAATTCCCGTCGTTAAATCTTCAAAATCAGATAGATAATTATGATAAAACTATTCAAGAACTTGAATCTGCGAGGAGTAAAATTAAATATTTAAGAAACGTTTCCGAACGTAAAAAGGATAAACTGTTAAACGATTTACAAATAAAGTTCGGTTCTAAAAAATTTGATAATATAAGAAAAAAATTTTCAAACGACGCATTGTCGAATATTGTTAAAAAATCGGGAAACGGCGAATTTTACAGAGAAACGTCCGAACGTTTAGTAAGATTGTGCGCGCCTGTTTATAAAGAACCTCAATCGGAAATCGGCGGAGCTCATTTTTATTCGGCGGAAAAAAAAGTTTTTGATTACTATTTAGAAACTCCTTTTTTTAACGCGGCAATCATTTGGATACAGGCGTTTGTTTTATATTTGATTTTATTTTATAATTTGCCGCGCCGTTTGTTTTACAATTAACCGGCTTGAAAGAATATCTTTGCTACAAATGCAAGAAATATGGTTACTATTCAGCTACTTTTTTAAACCGTTAAAACGGTTTTAGGTTTTGTATTATTTTTATAAACCCCGCAATTAATTGCTGGGTTTATAAAAGTCAAATCGTTATTTACTAACCGTTTTAACGGTTTTTTTAAAAATAGACCTGAACGTAACAAAATATAAGGTTTAATATTCTACAACCACGAATGCGGTTGAATTTCAAGGTAATATTTTAATTGTTTGAAGCAGAGTTCATAAAAAAATTAAAATATCGATACTGAATAGGGGTTGATATTTTAAATTGTAGTAAAATTCAATCCTTTCAGGGTTGGCGAGTTTATTTTTTTTGCTCCGCAGGTTTTCCTGCGCTCCGCGCAGTCTACCTGCGGTTATGTAAAATTCAACCGCTTTCGCGGTTGTTGAATTTTCTTAAAAATTGATTTAATTAGCTACTTCAATAAACTAAAACATTACATTTCAAGTAACCATAGGGAAGAAGACGGCTACCTGCGGTATAAAAACGCATGAGTATCCAGTCCTTATCAGGGTCGTTTTCATATTTTTTATTAACCATTGATTTCATCAACGGACATGTGAAATTCGAAGCTCTATACAACTTGTTGTAACTTTCAACGTCGTAATACCGAACCGCTGTCAAAATTACTAAACCGAAATGGTTCGGTTTAATACTAATCCGCCGTTTGAAAATTTTTTTCATAATTTTGAAAGCGGATTAGTATAAGTTAAGTTTAAAATTTCCTTTTCACATAAATAACTGAAATGACAATAGGAAAAAATTATTAATATTATTGGAACAATTTCTGACTGCGCTCGATAGCGGAGACAATAAGCCGTGAGGCAATTAAAACTGATGCTCCAGATTGCATATTCCGTTTTCTTTAATATCTTCGATAAAAATCTCTGTTAGTTTAAAGTCGAGTTGCGTTCCTTTGATTTTATTTAAAATATTAAACGCTTCGTTAATTGTTTTACTTTTTTGATAAGGTCTGTTAGAAGTGATCGCATCAAAACAATCGCATACGCTGATTATTCTTGCGCCTAACGGAATTTCACCGCCTTTTAAACCTGAAGGATAGCCGTTGCCGTCGATTCGTTCGTGATGATAAAGGACGAAATCAACGGCTTTTCCGAGAAAATTCAGATTTTTTAAAATATCATAACCAATAGTAGGATGTTTTTTTATTTCAGAATATAAATCTTCGGAAATATGCGCGTCTTCGTTTCCGAATAATCTGTCGCTGAATCCTATTTTTCCAATATCGTGCAGCATACCGCCGATTCTGATAAAATATATTTCGTTTTCCGGTAATCCGAATTTTCTTGCAAGCCGTTCAGAATACACAGCCACTCGAGCCGCGTGTCCCTCGGTATATTTATCTCGAGCGCCGAGAGTGTTTGAAATCGAAGCGACCGTTTTTACGATGTTATCCCGAAGCGTTTCGTTTAAGCGGTTCATTTCAGCCAATAATAATTCGAGACGAGTTTCCCTCGCCTCTACTTTTACCATAGTCATTCCAACCGCTTCAGCAATGCGTCTGATAATATCGGGGTATTCCGGACGCGCGAACTCCATTATGTCGTTTGAATAAATTCCTGCGGCGATGTCTTCAATAATTTTTAATAATTTTCCGTAGTTTAGTTTTTCCATAAAAAAAGCGATATTTTTCTTTACTTTCAGTAATTTTCCAAAATCCGATTGCAGTTTTTGCGATAAAAAGTTAATGCGATTTTTGAGTCAGTAAATCGTCGGAAAATTTATAATCGAAATAATTTAAAATAAGAGATGGTATGATAAATAAAATATAGCGCGGGTTAACTTCGCGAAGTAAAATAA
>DAINAU010000118.1:0-13361 GCA_036733285.1 bacterium | reverse complement strand
AAATCTTGCAGCCAATGTTTCCGATATATTATATAAACCTTATTGGATTTCAAAATATAACTCGAATTACGGCAGAGCAATACTTATAAAATCCGATTATTATACAAACGGCGTTTTCGGGGTTAACGTTGAGAAAGACGTTTCGGCTATTGGAACGGATCCGAACAGATGCAAATTTTATTTTGTCAATGGAAACACTGGAGATATTAATCGTTATCAATTTGCGTATTACGTGTTTGGGCATACGCACAATAACGCTATAATAGATAACGAATGGATGAAATGGAATTATCCGCTTCAAACTTCTTTTACGAGATTATACAAACGGAATCCGGTTATATCCGGTCTCAAATTAAAAAATAATTCAGGCTTAACAACGTCGGAGCTTACTCCCGACAATCAAATGATTTTGGAGTTTAACGCCGAAGACAACGACGGTTTTTCAGACATAGACACCATTACGATTGTAATGCGCGATTCGTCAGTCTGCGCTTTAGTGGACGCGGATAACGAGACGTCTCATATAACAATAAAATGGGTTGAAAACCAGGATACATGGATATTATCAACGCCTTCCGGATTAAGTTGGAATATTAACGTTTCGGCATGCAGTTCTCCGGGATCGGGAAACAGTTCATATACAAGCCATGCAATGAAACTTGTTTTTACCCCCGGGAAAACTTCCGTATATGAAACTCTGCCGTTATGGAATATTTACGTAAAAGTAGAATCTCAGAATCAACAGAATTACGCATGCGATTCTATCAACGTTTCATGCGCGTTTTATTCTTCGATTTCAAGACCGCCGGCTCACGGATATATTGAATTTGATACAGGCAATCCGAATTCGCTTTATAATAATATTTCCTCGCCCGCAGTCGGAAAAATAAATTATACGGTTATAACGAACGGCGCGTATAAGTTATATGCAAAACCGAGCGATTTCAATATTGTTCCCGCCGGAACGCTCAGTTTATCGGCGGACAGTTATTTATTTGTAAATATTATAGACGACTCAAATTCGGCTGTTTTACTCAACGGCGCAAACTCGTTATTTTTAATTGATTCCGGACTTCAAGGTTCCGGCGAAGCAGGATATCTCAAACAAATTTATATGCGTATGACGTATCCGCATCAGAAAGATAAAGTTTTTCAATCGCAAATCCGTTTTATTGTTTCGCCTTTTTTTACGCAGACAGTATCAGCGGTTGATACGGTTTCGCTTACGGGTTATACTAATTCCGGATTAAAACCTGAAATAGGAGTTTTGAAATTATATAATGGGACTGATACGTCCGAACAGACAGACACAATAATTCCGAACGCAAAAATGACTTTAAACATTCCGTTACGAGACGCGGATTGTTTTTTTGATATTGACACAGTGACCGTAAAAATTTTTCATTCGAGCGTTCAAGAAAATTCCGAAGACTCGGAGCCGGTAAAGATTACAATGAAATGGATATCGTCGATAGATTCGCTTTACATTGAAAATGCGTCTGGATGGGAATTAGATTACGCTAATTCATTGACTCCGGATTCTAATAACCGATCAACCTCGGAGCAAAATATTAGAATAGTTTTTACGCCTTCAAAAATCGCTCGTTATTCGCCGTTGAAAGACTGGGCAATATGCGCATCCGCCCATTCTCAATCTCCGGATTCGGAAACTTTTTCTGATACGCTATACGCGGCTTGCAGATTTTACGGCGAGATTATTTCCTCGCCGTCAAACAAAGGAATTTTTTTAAAAAACGATACGGGTTCGCAATTTAACGGATTGATTAATCCGCAGACTGGATTTTTCAATTTTACCTTTATATCAAACGGAAATTTCAACATTAATATTTTAAGTTCGAATTTTATTTCGGATTCTGAAATAATCAATATTAATACAAACCCTTATTTAAAATATAATTTAAACGGCGATACTTCGAGTTCGGACAGCGTAACCGGCGTTGATAAAACCATTGTTTCAAATATATCTGTTACGGCAAGAACCGGAATCGATACAAATTTATTTTTATGGTTAAATTACGGAGATTCTTCGGCGCAAACTTTTTCCGGAACCGCTGTTTTATCAATGGCAAACGCAGCCGACGGAAAAATATATTCTTCTGAAACCTTGTTTTTGCAGGGTTCTACGATTGGCGGAGCCGGCGACCCGAAAATATCAAGCATTAAACTTTTTGACGCGTCGGGTTCGGAAACCGATTCTTTAAGTCCGGGCGCTGGTTCTATTATAAAAATTAGGATTCAGGAACGAGAGAACGGTTTTAACGATATTGATACTGTGATGATTTATATTTTTCATAATTCAAGTCAATATACGGAACCGGACAGTTGTTTGGTTCATTCGACTTTTAAATGGACAGCAGCGGGGGATACGTGGAAATTAGCGGGACCTGAAAATTCGACATGGAAAATTATTGAAGACAGTTGCTACGCTCCGGCTGGAAGCGCCGACACCGGAGAATTGGAAGTTCGGCTTGGATTCATAACTGGACTAACGGCGGTATTTGATACTCAGTATAATTGGATAATAACGGCGGTAATAAAGTCTAAAAATCAATATGAAAACGGCATAAGTTACATCAACGTAAAAAATAATTTTTATGGAAGGGTTGTTTTTATTGATACTACCGGAATTTTTCAAACCTCGAATCCAAATTCGCCAAACAATGCGCTTACAAATCCTGCCGGATTTATAAGATATTCGGTTGTCAGCAACGGATTATATTCTTTGAAATACAGAGCTGAAAATTTTGCGGGAGGCCAAGGGATAAATCTGTCGGGAAACAATTTATCCGGTTATCAGGAAAACAATAACTCATTATCCGGAGTTATAACAAATACATATTCGAATTTTATACAGAACGGATATTGCGCGGAAGAAACCGGAGAAACAAAGCAGTTATTTCTTTGGCTTGATTACGGGGCGGATACTAATACTGTTTATTTATCTAAAATATTCTTATCGTTAAATCAACATGGGCAGAATTCAATAGTTGACTATGATTCCGCTCAATTGTCCGCGTCTACAACATCGGGAAGTCAGCCTTATATATCGACTCCGCAATTATTCAGAAATTCAAACGGAGACACTTCGACGGCTTCAAATTATCTGACGCCAAACGAGGAAATGGGGCTTGTTTTTCAAATAAAAGATTACGACGGCGGAAAAGATATAGATACGGTTTTTGTATATATATGGGATTCTATCAGTTCTGATTCAGGAATGAGTTACGCCGAAACCGGAGCCGTTTATTGCTGGACTGTAAATTCCGGAGAGCGCAATCTTCAATGTTTGACTAACGCCTGGAACTGTGATACTTTTAATTCATCCGCTCCCGGCGCCAACTCGATTTCTACAGACAGCGAATTATTTAAACTTGTTTTCACTCCTTCGAAAACTTCAGTGTTTCGTCAAAATCAAGATTGGAAAATAGCGGTAAAAGCTTATTCCAAATCGCCGGGCGGCTGGATATATTCGGGGATTTTAAACGTTTCAGACACAATTTATACGGAAATTAATATTTTAGACGATTCCGGATTTTTTAATTCGGGGTTGCCTAAAAGTTTGAACAACGCGCTTCAATATCCCGATGTTTCGAGTATTAGCGCGAGAATAATAACAAACGCGAATATAAGGTTATCGTTAAAATCCGGAGTTTTTTCAGGCGGAACCGGAATAAACGTAGATTCTTCAAATCCGCTAACATACAAATTTTCTATCGAAGATATAATTGATACGCCAATAATATCGTCGTATGCAAACGCAAGAAATATAACTCCGACAAACGATAGCGGAATACTGATTTCATTATATCTTTATCTTGATTATCCAAACGAATACGGAGAAACATACTCGGCTCAATTACATATTAAAATAGATTCGGACGCGATAAATCCGGTAGAAAAAACCGTTTTAATGATCGGATATACAAACGCGGTAAACGATCCGCGCGTTCAATCTTTAAATCTGTATTTTGACGACGACGGAAACACCGTTTCATTAGCCAATCAATTAACTCCGTCTGATACGATGACGATAGCGGGCGTTATAACTGACGAAGACGGATATGACGATTTCGAACGGATAGACGTTCATATATATCATACCGATTACGCTAATATCGATTCGGAAACTTCCGAAAAGTATCACGCTGTTTTCAGATGGGAGAAAGCTGGAAATGCTTTCACTCTTTTATCGCCTCCTGCAAATACTTGCTGGGCGATTGATTCGTCAAAAAGTTTTTTTTCAAATCCGTATCAATACGACAATAATTTCAATACCGCGGCTTTATTGCCAAATTCTTATTGGACGACGAATAATTTTGTTTTATCTTCCGATTATTATGTTTCGCCTCCCTATTCGGCGCATTCGACTACAGGCGCCAATATTAATGACACGATGCAACTAATAACAAATTATAATTATGCATCGGTATTGAGTTTTAAATGGAGACTGATTTCAGAAAGCAATAAAGATATGTTATATGTAACATTGAACAAAAGCGATATTTCAGGGTTTCCAAAATCGGGCGCCCGCGGTGGATTTTATACTGAAACCATAAATCTGCCTGCCGGTAAAAATGAAATCGGTTTTAAAATGACGTCTAACGGAGCGAACCATTTTGAAAATGTTTATATCGACGACGTTTCGGTGAGACCTGATACGAGCGATTATAATTTTAAACTTGTGATTTGTCCGTCGAAATTCGCTGAATATTCGGAAAATTCAAAATGGAGAATTGACGTAAAAGCGATATCTTCAACTCAAAATTCCAACGGAAGAGCGTTTTATAATTATCCCTGTAAATTTTATTCCGAGATTAATTATTCTTGCGATACGGTTTATTTTGACACTGGAAATCCCGCCGGTATATTAAATCCTATAATAAACAATGAAACCGGATGCGTATTATTGAATGTTAAAGCTAATTCCAATTTTGATTTGGGTTTAAGCGCGGACACTTTTACGGGCGGAACCGGAATTTCGCTTTATAACAATTCGCTGGGATTTGACGCGAACGAAAACGGAGACTGGCAGAACCGAGTTTTTGTGAAACCCGATTCGATATATTATTTTACTAATCTGATATGTTCAGATTCTAACGGATTAAATAAAAAAATATATTTGTGGCTTGATTATCCGAATGAACAAAACATCGTTTATTTGTCGCGTTTGAAGGCGTTCGCAAGACCTTTCGGCAAAACTTCTAATTATTATGAAAAAACGTTAGCGCTTCAAGGGCTTTCAAAAACATATACTTCCGCTTCGATAACAATTCCCGACACTATATATTCGGGAGATTCGTTTAATATGATTGTGATAGACTCGGATTCAATTAAATCTAAATATAATATTGATTCTATAGCGGCAAATATTAAAACAGTTTTAACTGGAGATTCGGAATATATTTTTTTGAATCAGAATTTCGAAACATCTCCATCGTTCGGCAATGGCAATTATATCAATACGGAATATTCTGAGACGGCAAATTCAGGAGACGGAAAAATTCAGATTGTATCCGGCGACTCGATAATCGTTGCTTATAAAGATTATAAAAATAATCAGATTTCTTCCGAAACGGTTCCGGCAAAGAACATATTTGAATTTTTATCGTATTCGACAGGGAATAAATCTTCCTCCGATTCCGGATTAATACTTCATTTTAGAATAATCAATAATCATTATAGTTCTCAGAATATCGACAGCGTAATTTTGACATCGCCTAATCAAAATGTTTCCGCAAATATTAAGAGCATATCCGCATACGCTGATTCTAATAACAACGATACATTTGATTTGAGCGATAATTTAGCGGATTCAAAAGTTTTATCAGGAAATACGGTTGTCTTAAATATTAATAAGACAGTGAAAGAATTTTCAGACACAGATATTTTTATAATTTATAGAATTAATACTACTCCGGTTTATGGCGACACAATAGAGTTTTATATCGGGCAGGGAAATTTATATTCTTCAACGGCGAATAAATTCGATTCATTCCCGAAAAATATAATTAATTCAGAAGGTTATGATTCTGTCATCCCTGCTATTGTCGTTAAGGGAACGGTTTCGCTTCAAGGAAGAAACGATAGAAACTGTTCGGCAACTTTGTATTCCGTAACCGATACTTTTACCGCGTCTGCGGATTCAATAACCGGAATTTATACGTTTTATATAAACTCATTTGATACGTATAATCTAAAGATTGAACAACCGGGTTATAAAAAATATATAAATAATAATTTTTATATAAATACGAATAGCTTCAACTTTCCTAATATAATTTTATTAGGCGGCGATTTGAATCAATCAGGATCAATTACAATAGACGATTTAGGAATCCTGCTTTTTTATTTTGGAAAATCCGTAGATTCGCCTTTGAAAGGAGATATCAATAACAGCGGCTGGGTTACCGAAGACGATTATTCGATTTTAATTCAAAACTTAGAAAATTAACTTTGCGGAGTCAGAACTCAAAAATAATTTGGAATTATTTGAATCCGCTAATGATAAATTTTATGATATTCGTAACGGCGTTACAAAAAAGAAAAGTTAATTTTAAAGCGCAATATTTTAGATACAAGCGGTTGGAAAAATGATAAAATTAATTTTTTCGTTAATAATTATCTTATATTTTTTTTACATAATTTCATGTTCTGAATATCAGAATCAAAACTCCTCTAACCAAAATTATTTAGAAGCATTAAAAGATAATATTCCCCCACCAAATAAAAATGTCGACATAAAAAAATGTAAAAGACATACTTTTTTTATTCAAACGAGTATTTAAATAATTTCCCAAAAAGAGGTAAAATTGATTCAACTTTATTCTCAGACGAGGACGGTAGTGTCGACAACGCCAACATTGATTTTATAATTATTAATTCGAAACATAAAATTATAAAAACTAAAAAAAATGATATTAATACAATATTTAGTTTTCAATCTTATTATATTTTGCGCGGCGCGTAAAATTTATCTTGACTTTCCTGAATATGTTAAAGAATTCGCTTAAAACAGCATAAAACGAAGGGAAAAAATGAAAAATAGCGTATTAATATGAAACAAAATCAGCGAGATTAAATAGTTTAAATAATTTTTTCTGATTATCCGTCATTTCTTCAATAAGTCTGGAAGCGTTTCTTTTATCGTAAATTATAACTGATTCGCGAATGTCTTTTAATTCGCGAATCAATGTTGGTATCCCCATATCAATATTTGCATTTTTAGCGACATTATGAATTATTTTTATAATAAAAAGCGAGAGCGTACTGACAAAGGAATCAACGCGAATTTTAGAATCAGTCCAATGATAATAAGGCGACTTTGAAATAAGGCGATGATCTTTTATAGTTTTAAAATCGTTTTCAACTTCAAATTTATCTTTATATTCGGCAATAATATCATAATGATTATCTTTAAGTTTATTGGTAAAAATGACATTCTTGCCGAAACATTGAGATTTCATTTTTATTTCATCTGCGATTTCGTTTATAACAATTTTTTTGGGTTTGAGATTATATGATATATAGCGTTTTGCAGAACTATGCATAATTTTTTCGTTCAATATCGCGCTTAAACGGTCTTCGATATTTTCTTCTTGGTAATGATTGTTAAAACAATCCTTGAGTTTTTCAATTATTTTCTGTTTTTGTAAATCAAAACTATACTTTTGTTTTTTAGCAAGATTATCGTTATAGGTTATATATATTTTATGCGGAGCGTCAAAAACGGTTTGCATTGATTCCAATACTGAAAATTCTTTATATTTGAGTTTATATTTTTCCAAAGATATTTCCATAAGACTGCTTAAAGATGAAGGCGGTAAACTTCCGACATAATTTAATTTTGAAATAGCGTTAATTTTTTTTTTAGAGTTATTTCCTCTGTCAAAAGTCAGCGATGTTTTGTTTTTTTCTTGAGTTAATTCCGATATATTGGAAATAAGTTTTTCGACTACCGGTAAAAATATTTTACTGTCATGCGCATTGCCGCAAAAAGTTTTATGCAGTATTGGAATTCCATCGTCATCGCAAGCAAGCAGGCGCCCGATTATTCTTTTATTATTCCGTCCTTGTTTTTGCCTGCCTTTTTGAGCAAGGGAATTGCGCGTTTGATTTTGATAATGCGTAACATCATTTGCGCCGTCAATTTGTATTTCTTTTACTTTTTTTTTATAAATTTCTGTATATGCCTTGTATAATTCTAATTCAATCTTTGTTATGATTTTATCATCAATTATTTTTTCAATTTCTTCAACCGTTAATTTTGAATTTGGAGGCTTTTTCAATTTCTGTTTCTTTTCTTTAATTTCAGCTTCAGAAAAAATTTTATCGAACATATCCCAATAATTATTGCTGTTAAACTCGCTTGGCTCCAAGCTCAATATTCTTGCCAAAGCTGATGTTTCGAGCCGCTTTCTTGTTTTTTCCTTGCTTGAGCTTTGACTCGCTTTATCGATTGCGGATACAATAATAAATTCAGAAGCTTTTATACCGCGAACCGTATACGGCAAATGTTTATCAATTACAACGTCTATACCCAGTTTTTTTATTATAGACATCATTGCGCCACATAAGCCAAATTCTTTTGATTTTACTTTCTGCGGTTTTGGCGAATTTAAAAATTTGTCTACTATCGCTTGAGCGGTCCCGAGATATATTTTTTCACTGACTACTTTACTTTTTCCCGTTCCTTTTGTTTTACCTACCGAATCTTTATCCAATTTTACGCGACAAGTTCTTGAAGCAAAAAAATAAGTTTTGCCGTTTGTCGTTTGAGGTAATACGATATATGATTTTTCGTTTTCATTCATTATGACTACAAAATATTATAAATTTGTCAAATTGTCGAGCATTTTTAATATTTTTTTGAATTCATTTTATGACTACGCTATTTTAATCTAAAAGACCGTATTTTACGGCGTTTGAAAATTTTATTACAGTATTTTAGGAAACTTGAGTTTTATAAACCCCGCTAAGTGGTTTATTAAAGAATATAAAAACTAAAAGCAACTGAATCGTGTCTTTTATTTACAGTATATTAATACTTTTTTAATCTGCGTTTTTCAACATATTTGACAAACTCGACAATTTTATCATATGTTTGGGGGCTAATCGTATGTTCCATTTTGCAAGCGTCTTTTTCCGCGATTGATTTATCGACTTTTAAAATCTCGACTAAAAATTTTAAAAGCACGTTGTGTTTTTTCTGAACTAAAGCCGCTATTTTTTTTCCTGCTTTAGTAAGTTCAATATATCCGTATTTTTCGTGAACAACAAGCCCGTTATCTGCAAGCGTCTGAATAGCCGAATTAACGCTTGAACTTTTGACATTGAGTTTTTCGCAAATATCCCGCGCGCGCGCTACGATTTTCTGTTTTTGAAGTTGAGCGATAACTTCGAGATAATCCTCCATATTAGCGGTCAGTTTTTTTTTATTTCTCAAACTCATCAAAAATCATTGCCAAAATTAAATATTTAAACCAAAAAAATGTTCGGCGCTTTTAATCCAAACAGTAAAAATATAAAATTTTTTTTAAGCGTCTTATTTATTTAACCGTCCGGCTTATTGCCGAGCGGTTAAATAAATATTAAAAAAAACATATAAAACGTTTTTGAAAACTTCTCAATATCGTTAAAATTTATAACTGAAAGTAGCTATGAATTTATCGCCGGTTTTTTCGCCGAACGCATACTGACGTCTGTCAGGACGCAGACTTGCAGACAAAGCGATTTCGCCATTGTCTTTCATTATTCGCTTAGCAAGACGAAGATTTATAAAAAGATAATCTTCAACCTTTTCTCTGCTTTCGCTTTGAGCGCTCATTTTATAAAGCTCGCCGTTGACTGCGCGCGCTGATGCGGCTCCGACTTGAGTATCGGCTAATGGAGTATTATTATATCCTCCAATATTAAGAGTAGTTCCGGCTAAGGAAACCGGAGCTCCGCCGGCAGTAGCCAAAAACGAAGCTTCAGCGTCAGACAATCCTAACGCCGGATTCCATAATGCCTGTAATTTAGCGGCATTCGCGGCGCTCATCATTCCCCAAGCAACCAAATTATTGTAAAATGTCGTCGCAGTAGCTTGATTTATAACATTACCGTTTAATTGTTGATATATATATGCGCCATCCGTTAAATATTTGGATTTATACGGGTCTGAGCCGGTTTTAGCAGCCGTAATAAACGCTACCGGATTAGCGGCCAAATCTTTATTAATTTGAGCAAGCGTTTGGTCCATAACATTTGTTATTGAGACTTCCGACGAACTCACATAATTAATTGAACCAGAAAAACTCCAGCCTTTAGTTAAATTTTTAAAAGTTCCTAAAGAAGCGAGATGCGAAGGAGTTCCTTTATAAGTTTTATCCTGAAATTTAGAATTTTGATAAGAATAATTTCCCCAAATCCGAGTTGATTTGCTTAAATTATAATTCATATTAAGTTCAGCGCCGTTAGCTTTAAATTTTCCGTCAAGATTAGTCGAACCTAAATCCAATGCTGAAGAAGTCGCCGAACTAAGCGGAATTGCAGTGCCTCCGGCGTATATTGGACCCAAACCCGGATTCACAAAAGTCAAACTATCATGGGTATTTACGTCATACGCAACCATATCCTTAGTTTCATAATGATACACATTCAAATCAAAATTGATTTTCTTAATAATTGTAGAATAACCGAATTCATAAGATCTAATAGTCATTGGATTCAAATCTTCATTAGGCATTAAACGGATGATAGGCGCCAAATTTCCATCCGGCAATGTTCCCGCTGAAAACTGAGCGTTAGTGAATAAATCAGCGATAAACGGAGCTCTAATCGCCTGAGAATACATCAATCTGAAAGTCTGGTCGTCTTTAGGTTTGTAAAACAAAATCGATTGCGGAGAAAGTTTGGATTTATCCGGCGTGTCGTATTTATCAAAACGGGCGCCGATTATCCATTTTAAACTATCTGTTAATTTATATTCGTTATTAAGAAAACCTGCGATAAATTTTTGAGATTTTTCTTTCATATCTCGAAAATAAACGTCGTCGGCGTTGCTTTCAACTTTTCTCCAGTTAAAACCCGCAACAAGAATATCTTTATCGGAAATTGAAAATACGTTTTGAATATCAATATCCAAAGAATTCCAATCCATACCGTCCTGGTCTTCTTCATTAGTGTCTTTATGCTTAACGTGTTCGCCCAAAATTCCAAATATATTTGAAGCTGAAATTTTCAAATCATTATATTGATACGTTAATTTGGCAACGTTATTTTCAAGATTGTCATAATTACAAATCATTAAATCTCCGGAGGTTCCGGTCAGATTAACACTCCCCTGACTTCTTCCCAATTGCAAACTTAAACTTGATTTATCGGTTATTTTATAAGTCATAAACGAACTTAATCTATATACGCCTAAAGCGTCTTTGTCTGTTGACGGATAATCCGGATTAGTCGGAAATCCTTTGTCGGCGTCTGCAAGAAGGGATTGCCTGTTAGATTGATAAATCCCATAAGTATGATTATACGACATATTATCATAAGCGTTTTTTTGGGAAATTTCGCCGCTAACTCTGAATGAAAATTTTTTGCCTTCGTTTCCATAACGAACCGAAGTTAGAGTTCCGAATTTTTTATCGTCCATAGCAGAAGTTTTAACAGAATTTAAAACTAAACTCGTAGATATATATACTCCCTTAGTTTTTTTATAATCTTTTGTGATAATATTAACAACGCCTGTAACAGCGTTTGCGCCGAACAGCGCAGACGCGGGACCGCGCACAACTTCTATTCTATCGATATCGTCGATGGTAATCGGTAAAAATTCCCAGAATGTTCCGCCGAATACGTCGTTAAAATATGAGCGGCCGTCTATCATAACAAGTATATTCCTTGAATATGAAGCGAAAGCTCCGGATTGTTTTGGTCCATTTGATAATCCGCGGATAGAAACGTCCTGCTGACCGCCGGTTGTTTCCTGAACATAAACGCCCGGAACCATTCGTAAAACTTCAGCTATGCTTTGAGCTCCATACATTTTTATGTCGTCGGCGGTAATAACTGAAATCGCCACAGGCGCGTCGCTTAATTTCTGCGCGCGTTTGGAAGCTGACACTACGATTTGCTCTTCCATCTGAAAAAAAGCTTCCTCGCTCGAATCGTCGAAACTAACTTCATTTGCAAATAGAAATGTCGAAATTAACGAAATGAAAAAAATAAATAGAATTAAAAATGATTTTTTGAAACGCATCATAATCACCTCTTAATTTTTATTTTCAATTATATTAAATGTAGCGGTTAAAAAAATCAAGGATAAAATTTAATAATTTTGGACGCTCAAAATCGACGAGTAAAATAAAAATCCAATAAAACAACGCTTGGGACAAGAAAAAGCCGACAGTAAAAACCGGAACTAACAAAAATAAAAAACAAAATTAAATATTCCACTACGGCACTTAATAAGCCGATTTCATTTAAATGAAATCGGCTATAATAATATATGTATCTGTAGAATTAAAAAAACTTTCAAACTTTTTTATTTTTTTTTGGGGGAAAAATTCTGGAAATTTTACTTCAAAAAACTAAAAGGTTACCATTGAATTTCGAACGTGAACTTGATTTTATGTTTGCGCGGAACATCGAAGAAATAATAAATGACGGCAATGAATTTTTTTTATTTTAAGAATTGAAAAACTGACATAATTGACGCTTCTGCGGAAAAATTCTTTAATTTAAAGAATTTTCAGACGACAGATTTATTCGCGATTTTTATAATACTCTTATTTATTACATATATTTTTTTTAATAATTCGATTATTAAGATTTGCGATTTAAGGATTCGTTTAACTTTAAAATTTAAAATATTTAAGAGGCGCGAAATGGAAACGTATGCGCAATTGAAAAAGAATTTAAAAAATTAAAATTGACCTGCATGTATGAGAATATTAAATGGCGTCATCAGGAAGCGATTCAAGGAAAAATGAAGCATGCGGATGGAACTTATAAATTTACATTAAAATCGTATATAAAACTAAAGTTGCTTATTCTTGATGATTGGGGACTACAGGAATTCAACGGTAAATCATTGGCTATTCTGAACGAAATTATATCGGATCGCTTTGAAAACGGCTCGATTATTATCGCAAACAATAGACCGTTTAAAAGTTGGAGTGAGCTGTTTAAGGAACGGGTAATCGCATCGGCTTTGCTCGTATAGATTATTCAGTAAAACAAACAAGATTATTATAGACGGAAAAAGTTACAGATGATCATTATAAATTGGCTGAAAAAAAAATATAAAAAGCATCTGGTTTTTTAGTGAAAAATAAGTATAAGTTTTCAAGGGGTCAGATAAG
>DAINAU010000117.1:0-13760 GCA_036733285.1 bacterium | reverse complement strand
GTAACGGGAATCCTGTGACCCATGTCGGTTGTCTCCCGACCATTGAAATTGAACCGTGATTAATTGACGGTTTTTATCTTGCGACGGATCATATTGAGCTACATAATCCTCGAGAATCTTAGCGTCGTCCTTAAGAAGAGACTCGTTATAATACTTGTAATATTCGTTATGTATTGTGGGCATATTTTGAAGACCGCGTTTAAGACCAAGCGTTATTCCGCTTAAAAAAGCCGACTCGGGATAAGGCATCGTCCTTTTTATTGTAGTCAGAAATTTCCGTTTTACCGACAAGGAAAACTTCGTCAGCATATATAACGGATTATATTTTTCTCTATTATCATTATACGCTTGTTTTTCCTGCTCGTCCATTTCAAACGTTTCATCTATTGCCGTCATTCTTTCAGGATTATACATTAACGCGTAAACATTTGTCGCATACGCCTGCTCGCGCGCGTCGTATCCAAACGGGTCTGATTTAGGACGGGGAGCGACAAGTTTGCCTGTCACTTTCACTATTTTTCCGTAAGATTCGGGAACCGAAAACTCAGTCCATATCGGATCAATCGAGTTTCCTTTTCGCATTTTTCTATTCACTTGAACCGTAATTTCTCCGCCCGCCACTTTTTTATATTTATTTTCGATTTTCATTTTCTTAATCAAATACGGTTCGATGGTTATTTTGGTCTTATCATAATATACGTCGGGATCGCTTGAAATCTTTCCAATAATTTGAAATGTGGGAGCGTTTTTATCATATCCGTCCTGAGCGAATTGCGATATGTGATTCGGGTCGGAAAAATTATGTTCGTGGGTATATCTCGCATACCCTAATAAAAAAGAACCTATTAAAAAAAACGTCATCACCGTAGAATCGGCTATCGTTAAATTTTTTTTCTGAATTATATGAAGAACTATTCCTAATAATATAAATAATGCTGAAGCTCCATAAACTATATTCACATAGTTAATATTGATTGAATAAACTGTGGCGGCAATTATTCCAACAATAAACAACCAGCAAAACGACATTATTTTGTTGAATTTCATAATTAAAATTCCTCCGTATTTTTTTTGTATTATTTATTTAGCCGCAATTATATATTTTAAAATATCGCGCGTTTCGGCTAATTTAAATAATATGACTTATAAGCGTATTATTTTATTCGTCGCCGCCTGATAATTTATCGTCATATTCCGAATTGTTTTTACTTAATGTTTCTATTGTAGGATAAAATTTTTTGTTTGTTATGCTTATCGTTTCAGGCCTGTAGTTTTTATTAAAAGCTATAACTATTAAGCCGATTAGTATAGAGCCCAATATGGTTATTATCAATGCTTTTTGACTTCCGTCGCCCATATAAAAAATCCCTCCTATTATTTTCTGTTTTTTAATAAATGCTAAAAAGAAATATATTACACAATGTTGATATAGTCAAGCGTTTGTTTTTAATTTAAATAATTATTCTGAAATCACTCCGGCAATTTTAGTATTATCGTTGAAATCGGTTATTTTAAATGCAATTGTGGTTCCGTTTATATTTTCCTTTTTTAAAACAAATCTCTCGGTTTTAGAATCAAATATATTGTCTTCGGGATTTAATCTTTTCCAATCCGCTCCGTCAACAGAATATTCGCACGATTTTATAAGATTTATTTTATCGTCCGCTGTAACGATTATCTTATCGGAAAACTTTTCAATTTTAATTTCAGGCGGCGTATTGTCGAGAATGATTTCTTCCGTAAGGATTTCATCGGTCAAAGCGTTATCGGGATTGTCAAGCATATCAGAAGTCTCTATTTTAAAACGATATTTCCCGTCCGGAAAATATGATGTTTTCCAAGTATAAGAATTACGGGTATAATGTTTGTCGAATTTTATTTTAATCCATTCTCCGGTCTCATACCGGTAATAAATGTTGTGGCTTAATTTATCATTGTTGGGGTCTGACGCCGACCATCTTATATTATAAGTTGGTTCGGCTGTCCCAAGCTGCATATTCGGCTGCATCTGCTGCTGTTCCTGAAAATTTTGCGCCGCCTCAATCATCATAGCTTCGCTAACGGGATTTTGCGGCTGATTGATTTGAACGCCTTGCATTTGCCGCGATATCGTTTGTTTTGATTTGGAATTTCTCGATTTTGGAAACGAGGGATTTATATTTGCATATTTTAACGCCGGTTTCAAATTCAATTGAATATATGGAATAGTGATTTTTTTTAAAAATGAATCGGCGGATAAAAACCTGATTTTGAATTGAAAATATCTCGCCGCAGAATTTAAACGTCCTGTTTTCCAGACGCTCCATAAATCGTTTATTTTACTGGAATTTCCCGTTCTGTAAGAATACTCGATTTTTCCGCCATGCTCGATTTCCGGAACTCCAAGTTCCGATTTGTTTTCCATATCGATTATTTCCGATACGTATTCAAACTCTTTTTTTGAATTATCCGCCGTCAAAATTCTCGATGGATTGGAAACCGTTATTAGCAAAGGTTTTCCGGATTCGTCGAAATTAATATTCTGGATTTTACCGGATTTATTAACAAAAACTATTGAATAATCTTTTTTATTGATTTTTAACGCCGAATTTTTTTTCCCTGAAACCGCGTAGATATCGCCGTTTTTAACAATATCAAAATTTACTATGAAATCATTTTTCAATTCAGCCGCTATGGTTTTCCTTGTTTCTTCAATTTCAAAAATCAAGCCGTTTTTATAATTATTTTTTTTTATCGCGGTCTGATTTGAATTCTTGTTTTTTATTTTTGAAATTATTTCTTCTTGAGTTTGACCTGAATTTTCAATATATTCTTCTGTGATTTCGCCGAAAAATTCAATCGCGGTTTCCTCGTCCATTATTTCTTCTTGAACCGGTTCGTTCTGTTGAAAACGATTTCCGCCCATTATCGTATTGACCGCCGCAAAAATCTTATTGTTTCCGACTATGATTTTTTTTATTTCCGCTTCGCCGAAATCCTCTATTATTTCCGCCGAAACGGTATCGTCGACCGGTATGGAATATAAATTGCCGGACGATGAACCGCCAGCTAATATTTTATCTCCGTAAACGCCTAACGCAAGACAATCGTTATCTTTAATTTTATAAAATAACTCCGGTTGTCCCGATATTCCTATTCTATAAATGCGTCCGTTAGGTCCGGTTGACGCGTAATAAAATTCCTTATATTTTATGATATCATAAACGTAATTGTCGTCAAGTCTGCATATCAGTTTATCAGGATATTCATAAATCGCGGCTTCCGGAACAATCGAATAAATCAGTTTTTTTTTGTCAAAATCATAATACAGCCGGCTGACAGCCGCGACTTGCTCTCCGGAAACAACATACGACGTGTCAAAAACATATTCTTTTGATTTTTTTTCATATATCGTTATTGCGGCCGGATTCGAGGAAGCTATATAAATTTTTTCTTCAATTCTTACAGAATCCCAGATTTCTCCGCTTAAGTTTCTTTTATCGTCTATTTGAGAAAAATTTATCAAAGGGCTTATTTTCCCGTCATAACAGACGGCTAATCCATCCAGCGACCCTTTCTGAAATTCTTCTTTAGTTTCATATGTTTTATACTGGGTTTGAGCCGCGTTTAAACTTATCGAAATTAAAAAAATAACACATTGAATAAATAATATTTTTTTCATAAATAGAATACTCTCCGCGATTTATTTGTTTTTTAATAAATTATTAGCGTTCAAATCTATCGTCGCATATCCGTTTCCGGTTACAATAAAATTACAATTAACCGGAATATACTTGTAATCCGGAATTTTTCTTAATTTTGATTTGTCTGAAAATAATTTTTCATTAAACGAAGCCGAACCGGATTCGAGAACTTTATTCCTGTAGACATATTTTTCCTTATTGGTTTTGTAATAAATAACAATCTGATTGTTGACGAATTTTTGTTTCATATTTTCAATATAATCTTCGAAAGTTTCCGGAGTTCCCGTTATTACCGGAACATTTTCGCCGGACGCGATTTGAAACGACGCTTTTGTCATATCTTCGAAATCTTCGGAAATATAAACGGGAACCGATATGCGGACGTCTTTGTCTACGGTATGCGACAATTTCACGTCAATGATTAACGTATCTCCGATATTGCAGTATTTGGAAGATACCGCAACCTCGGAAATTTTATATTTTTGTTCGCCTTCAACCGCCGAGGATTCGTAATGAAGCTCTTCGACTTTTATTTCTTTAAACGGATTTCCATATAACCTGAAAGCGTTGAAAAATATCATCATATCATTCAATCCGCCGTCTTCGTTATATTCCCAATTATTGTATTCAAGATTATATTTTTCATTGAATTTTATTTTCATTTTTTGTTTTACAGTCAATTTCTGACCGGCGGCTTCAGCAAACGCGTATTCTGAATTATATGCGGAAATCAAAAATAAATAAGGGGTTAGAGATTTGTTGTCGACTATATTAAGATTAAACGTTTTAAACAAATTAATATTTTCATAGCCTAATTTAATTTTGGTCTTGATTAATTCTGATTTGATTTTCGAATCGGCTACTATGCACGAATATCTGTCTTGAACTACAGAGCCGTTTTCTTTTATAGGCGACCCCATTTTCCACGATATTGAAAGATTATTCATAATAGTATGAATTCCCGCCGTTGCGGCAGGCAGCTTTGTTTTTCCCCATCCGAACATCGGATGTCCGAACGCAAGAATATCGCCGTTGTCGGTTATCGCAGTAATGGTTCCTATGCTCGAAAGCGTCCAGTCTCCGGTTATCAATTGAACGGATATAGCTCCGCCGGGTTTGTATTGAACCGTATCCTCCCAGTATCCGGAACCGCCGCTTTCCACAGGCAAAAAATTAAATTTATCAAAAAAATCAGAGCATTTTTCTATTGCTTTCAAATTTATTCCGGAAACCGTCATAGGCGCTTTAATATATTTTAATTCAGAATTTGCGGCGCCTGTTTTAATATTTTCCGTTTGCGATAAAAATTTCAAAGGATTATTATAATCGTAAAGCATGCTTTCGATGGGCGTTACTCCGGCTATCGGGTCAAGCGACAACTGCCACGCGTATGCCAGAGCGCCTATAAGTTTCCCGTTTATATAAATCGGCGAACCGCTCATCCCCGCTATGATTCTCGATTTTTCAAGATTCTGTCCGGAACATTTTACAAGTATAATATCCCGCGACGGGTCTTGATTTTTTAAGATTGAAATTATTTCCACTCCGAAAGTTTCAGGTTCCGTATTTTTAAAAACTGATAATCCGTATCCGGTCATTCCCTGTTTAATATCGGATAATTTCATATAATCCATTGAAAATAAATCATACGAAAAACCATATAAAATCTGTAATATGACCGCTAATAAAATTTCAAATGCGACGGTAAATTTTTTATTCATTTTTTTATCCGGATATATGTAGCTTTAGCCGTTTAACAATATTAAATTTACGATTTCATCCTGACCGGCTAATAATACCAACTTTATTTTTATTGTAACAATTAAAAACATTATAATTAGTAATTTTAAAAAAACAATTATATTAATACTAAAAAGGATTTCTCATACTAATCCGCTTTCAAAATTATGAAAAAAATTTTTAGAACGGCGGATTAGTATTAAACCGAACCATTTCGGTTTAGTAATTTTGACAGCGGTTCGGTATCAGGTCTATTCATAAAAAAACCATTTTTTAACGGTTTGCGAAAAGCAAACGAATATTGACAAAAAAGTTGCATTTAAACGTTCTTGAAACATTTCATTTTTTCCGTCTACGCCTTTGCTAAGCATCATAGCGGACAAATTAATTTAAACCAGATTTTATCGCCTTCGGGTTTATACTTAACGTCGGATTCAATCTGATATTTCAAAATGAAACTGATTTTTTTAAAATCATATTTAATTTGAGGACCTACGGCAAACGCTTGTCCTTTAAAGCCGTCGCCGGTTTTAACGCCGTTAAGTTTATCGTCGGTAATTTGTTTATAATAATAGCCTCCTAAACCAAGCGTCCAATTATCTATTTTTTTAGAAACCGTATAATCAAAATGAAACTCGTTGCCGGATTTATATTTTGTGTCCGTATTTTTTGAGTTTATATCATACATAAACTTTCCAGAATATTCAAAACCGTTATCCGAAACATACGTTAATCCTAATAAAGGCTGAAACGTCCAGTAATTGCGTCCGATATTGGCTAATTCGTCTTCGTCGTATTTGCCAACCGGAACAGCGATATCAAGTCCTGCCGCATAATGCAGATTTTTTGAATGCCATGACAAAATAAACGGGTCTATAACTATATCTCCCAATCCCGTGGATTTCTGTTTCGACATAGGATGCGCAATATTGCGAACCTTCATATTCAACACGGGCAACAAAATATGAGTTCCCCAGTATCCTCCTAAAAACTGTTTTTTTGAAACGTATAAAAATCTAAAAACGTCTCCGGTTACCTTAAGTTTAAAATCAGGAATTAATGATTTCCCGCTCTTTCCGCAAAATTTGTCCGCTTCATAATACAATGAATAATTTAAATAATATACTCCGGGAGGCGGAACTGCGCCAGCCATAAATCCTTCGCTTCCGTTAGGATAAGAACCGCCGCCGCCTTCAGTCGCAAATAAACCGGAAGCAGATAAGACAAAAACAAATAAAATAAATAATTTTTTCATAGCATATCCCCCGTATAATAATAAATTTTTATAATTACCATGAAACGATATAAGAACACGATTCATTCCCTTTTTTACGGCAGGGTTGGGAATCGTCATGCATCACGGTTAACATTATCGCGCCGGCAGGTTTAAATCTTCGCGCCATTGCTTCGATTATGCCTCTGTCGAATTCGCATGGATACGGATTATTGCATACCATTTTTACTTTTTTATCGCTTATTTTCTGATATCCGTAATGTCCTATTCCTTCGCTCATTCTGCCTGTTTTAGCGTCGAAAAGAGGTATTCCGTTTTTACCATGATTCATATGATACGCGATGTCGATTGCGGCAAGAGCTTTTTCAATATTATCAATTTCAGCCGGAAATTTAGCGTTTTCAGGAATTGATTTTCCTATTGAAAACAAAGCGCTGGCTCCTAATTTTTCAGATATTTTTTTAAATGAATTAAGCCATGATTGCTGAAGATACCATTTGCCGGAAACCGGATTATCGATACCGTTTTCAGATAATATCGCAAGCGCTTTTGTCTTGAACGCCCCCATCCCGTTCACTATTGATAATACGGTTTCTCCATTTACCATCATTTGCGGGTCAATCGCAATAAACTGAACCATAACTAACCGCCTCCATTAACATTTAAATTTATCAAGATATTGCCCTAATCCAAGAGCAGTATTTTTCAGATTTTCAGCCGTCTCCAAAATATTTTTTGAAGCCATCGCATTGCCTATGGCGGTATCCGACAAATCGTCCATACTCTTTGAGATTTCTGACGAAGTTGAAACTTGCTGAGAAATTATAGCTGAAACGTCGCCGATATTTTTCTGCGTTTTTTCTATCATAATCAAAATATTTTCAAAAGATTCTTTAAAAAGAATTATGTTGTTTTCTCCGATTTTAACGCTGTCTATTCCGGTTTTCATCGAGCTGTCGGAGTTTTTTATGTCGTCTTGTATCCGCTCTACTATTCCGCCTATTTCTATCGCATTTTTAGCGCTATGTTCCGCAAGCTTTCTTATTTCATCCGCCACGACGGCAAACCCTCTTCCCGCCTCGCCCGCTCGCGCCGCTTCTATAGCCGCATTTAAAGCCAATAAATTCGTTTGTTCGCTTATTTCAGTTATTGCGTTCAATATTTTGGTGATTTCTTTCGAGCGCGACGATAATTGATTTAAACTCGTCGAAGTCTTTTCAGCCGATTTTTTTATATTGCGCATTCCTTCTATAGTGTATCCGACAAGACTTCCGCCGGTTTTAGCGGTATTTGTCGTGTTTAAAGCTTCCTCGGAAGTATCCTTTATATTATCCATTATCTGTTGTATTGACGCGGTCATTTCCTCCATCGCAGCCGATATTTGCTGAATATGTCCGGACTGATTTTCAATGTTTGATTGAACCTCGTTCGAACTATTAAACAACTCCGCCGATGTCGCATAAATTTTCGAAGTTAAATCCGTCATCAAATTAAAAATCTGGCGCAATTGTTCCAATATTATCATTAATTTACGTCCAAATAAATTTGATTGAAACTCGTTGTCAATCGTTATGCGAAAATCGCCGGCCGCCATAGCCGTTAAAATTCCGGAAAAATAGATTAAACGCCTTTTAACTATATTTAATGATTCGCCGATACTTCCAAAATTCGATTCAATGTCCGTTTCGTTTTTATTGACGTAATCATCGTCCGCCAATAATCGCAATTCTCTCGAATGCCTGCGCAAATTATCTTTTAATTGATTTAAACTATTTCCTAATTCCCCGTTTATAAAATTTGAATCTAACAATGAATTATTTAAATCGCCGCGCGTTAAAACTTTTAATTTTTCAACGCTATTCGTCAAATTTGTCTTCAATCTTTTTATTTCATCGTTAAAAATCATATCTTTTTCTTTTATATCATTATTTAGATTTCCTTCGGAAAAATTTGAAATTTGCTCTTTAAGTTTCAACATTCTATTTTTCAATTCTAATAATCCGCTGTTTAAAATGCCATTATCGGAAATTTTTTCAAATTCATCGTTAAATAAATCGCCGGCAGTTAATAATTCTATTATCCTGACTGTAACAACGAATATTTCTTTATATTTATCTTTAATCAAAGAAAAAGCGTTTGAATTGTTTCCGTTTCGTCCTATGACGTCAAAATGTTTCGAGGCTATACTATCCAGTTCTTCTTTAAATTCCCTGATTGTTAGAATTAATTTTTTAAATTTTTCAGACGCGTCAATTTTTTTTGTTTTATCGGAGATAAAAGCGTCAATCTGACCGGCGTATAATTTTCCTGATTGTAATAATTCGCAAATTTGAGATAATTCTTTTGAATTCAAATAAATTTTCATTAATGAGTCGTTAATTTTTAACGGCAAAATATCTTCATTGCCAAATTCCGCGTTAAAATTTCCGGTTTCAATCGCCGATAATATCGCGCGCGTTTTTTCAAATACCCGTTCAATTTTTCTTATTGAAGAAAGCAATTCGTTTATTTCAGAATAATCGCCGGCTATTACAATTTTTTCTTTTGATAAATCTCTATTCGAAAAAATTGATTTAATTGAATAATCCAGAATTTTTAATTGTTTAGAAATCCGGTTTAATATAAAATATATAATAAAACCAAATATTACGAAAATTATTGCAAAGGCGGCAATTAATTCGGTTTTAAATTTGAAAGCGTTTTTTTGCATTTCGCCGGAATATTCCAAATTTCTTTTTTTTAAATCGATAGTCCAGTTGTCTTTTATTTGGAAAAAAGAATCCTCGTTTGATTCTAATAACCTTGTAAAATCCGGCGGCGTTATATTTTCACTTTTCATCGAATCGCTAATTTTTATAAAACCCAATATTTTACCCGAATCTTTATCTGTTATTTTTCCGCAGCTCGCAAAATTAATTCGACCTTCTTCTTTTTCAAAACCGGTTATATATTCCGAATTATTCAATAGCGAATATATTTTATTATTTAAATCTCCCTTTTGAAAAATCCCTGGATTCAACGGATTAAAAGAAATCAGTAAAGAACCCTTTGAATCAAAAATATCAAGTCTATCAAACCGGATATATTTTGAATAGTCAAAATCATTTAAAATTATCTTAATCGAATCCTCTGATAATTTTTTTTCGGCAGTTTCAGTATCTTCGTTTGCAAATACGTTTAGAATTGCTTCGCTTTTACAAAGATAAGTTAAAAATAACCCGTTTTTTTTCCCCGATTCAGTTATATGGGTTTCAAATGAACTTTTATTATTTAATATTAATTTATCATATAATTTTTCATAATTTCGGCATAAATAATTTTGAATAATAAAACCCAATGCTATTAACAATATCAGCTCAAATATAATAATCTTAAATGAAATCTTGCCGCATAACGAACTTTTTTTTTTATATATCATAAACTATTAATTCTTCTCCTTGATAAATTTTATAACTATTTTTGGATATATCGCGCATTAATAAATAAAGGAAATATAAAACATTTAAAATCTTATTGGTTCCAGATTTAGAATTTGCATTTAAAACGTAAATATTATGAAAATATTATCAAACCGCCGCGCCGACAAGTTAATAAAATAAATTGTTTTAAATTTTATTAAAATTTAAAAAAAATTCAAGATTAATAATAACTTTTTAAAAAGATGGATTTTGTTTAATAGTCGCCAAAATGCTGTATTTTTATTATATTTTAATATGCCCAAAAAAATATCTTTGCCATAAACGCGACAATTTTGTTGATAAGACTAAATATTTCTTAACTTGTCCGCGAAAAATTTTTACCGCTAATATTTTTATATTCTCTGCATTTTACACAAATCTCATATGGATTATTATTTTCCAAATTACGTTTTATCTCAAGATATTTTTTCGAATTTAAAATATCGATTAAACTATTTTCACAAACGTTTCCTAAAATAAGACTGCCGTTTCCCAAACAACATGGATAAACATAACCCTCGAAATTTATATGTATAAAATTCAAACACATATCGCAATACTTTTTAGCGGAAACCGGATTCGTTTTTTGGATAGGAGCGTTTATTATATTATCATTTACAATTATTTCAATATTCAATTTGGACCCTTCTTCTTTTATATTCTGAAAAATTTTTCGAATTTCATCATTTGAATACGAAATCATTTCTGCGGAACAACATAATTTTTCAGGATGTTTTTTTACAAGTTCGTCGTCGGGAATAAGCGGCTGATAAATGATTCTGCTAAACCCTAAATTTCTAAAAAAAGACGGGGTGGTTTTAATATCGTTGACATTAGATTTCAAACAAGTATAAATCGCTTCGATTTCAGGTTCATCGATTTTGTTTTTGGTCTTTTCGGTTTGAATTAATTTTAAATTATTGATAACTTTTTGAAAATTATTTTTTCCGCGGATTCTGTTATAAGATTCTTCGGTAATGCCTTCAAAAGATACGGAAAATTTTTGTATTAAATTTCCGCTCATTATTTCCGGAATAAATTTTTCTAAAGTTATAGCATGCGTAATGCAGGAAATATTTTTCGATATGATTTTTAATTTTTTAAAAATCGGAATAATGTCCGGCAATGTGAAACAATCGCCGGCTCCGCCGATTTTCAATTCTTTTATTATTATATTCTTATTGAAAATATTATTTTGAATTATATTAATATCTAAACTTTTCTCATATTTTGCTTGAGTTCTGAAACAATGCCGGCAGTTAAAATAACAGGTCAAAGTGGGTTCTATTTGTAAAATTGGAATTTCAAATATTTTTGAAGAATTAGATTTTATTATTAGTTTTTGTAAAAATTTTATTATATTCATTCTTCAAAGCAGATTTGATATTAAAAACAAAAAGCGTCCAACAAGCGATTTATTGCAATAATAAAACCGCTTGTTGGACGATAAAAAAAAGACTAATGTTTAAACAAAAAATTAACGTTTCAAACTAAGCAATTCTTGAATCATCTGGTCTTCAGTCTGAATCGTTCTGGAATTTGCCTGAAACCCTCTTTGAGTTACTATCATATTTGTAAATTCCATAGCTAAATCCACGTTAGACTGTTCAAGATTTCCTGAAGCGACGGCTCCGCGTCCGCCTTCGTTGGCGGTTCCGATTCTCGCGTTTCCGCTATTGCTTGTGACTCTGTATAAAGAATCTCCCTGTTTTAAAAGTCCGCCGTCGTTATTGAAATTAGCGAGAGCTATTTGAGCGATATCTCTCGAATATCCGTTATCGTAAAGTCCGATAATCATACCCTCGGAATTTATCGCTATCTCAGTTAAAGTGCCTTTGGAATATCCGTTCTGGCTGTATAATTCCGCGTCGCTTGACGAGGCGTATTGAACGAGTTCGCTAAAATCAGGCGTAATATAAGCCGGATTAGCGCCTTCGCCAGGAAGCGGAGCTCCGCCCCAGTCCGCAGGGTCAAAATAAATTCCTTGAACGTCGACAGGTCCCGTTGGAGGCGTAGAATTCAAGCCAACTTCTGATTTAAAAGTTAATGAACTGCCCGGATCGTATGTTCCGTCCGCTTTAAAAGCAATTAAACCGTAACCCGCAAGATTAACGTCGTTCGGGTCGTCCGGCGTAGGATCATTTATAGACCACATCCATAAATTTGTGCTTTTTCTTTCAAATGTTACCGGAAGATTATGAGCTTCGCCCAACGAATCATAAACGTCGATATTGGTTACGTATTTATAATCGTCGATATTATTCATAGTCGCAGTAACCGGATTTCCGCCGAGAGCTATGCCCGTATACGCTTTTCCGCCGTCATATTCGTTTGTAAAAGCAACGTCGCCCGCAGTCGCCGTTTCTGTAGTATTTGGAGTAAATGTAATAGGATCCGCGCCTGTTAAACTGCCGCTCGGAATAAATATTTCAGTTACCCAACCGCTTGAATCTTTAATTCTGAAAAAGTCTCTGTGTCCGGGCTGTTCTGAAACAGCTTTATGCGTTGAAAAATAAAATTCGTCGTTTGACTGAAAAACTCCCGCCCAGTTTGACCACGGAATTTTTATCGTTTCATCGCCGATAGTGGCGACGTCGTCGGTTCCGCCGTCGTCCGAACCGAAATAAGCCGTCGATGATTTGATTCCTTTTTCCAAATCAAGATCCTCGTTTATCGACTGACCTGTAACTAAAGCGATATCATACGCGTTAGTTCCCGTATTGAATTTTAACACGTTATAAGTCGTAGAATCTGTGAAAACTATTTTATAATTCGCAGGAGCCGGACTTACTTGAGTTGTGGTAAAATCAACATACGAACCTGCGGCTACGCCCGCCGAATTCCAAGCTGATTGAGGAATATATATTCCAAACGCGTTAAAATCAGGATTACCCGCGCCAATTTTTCCGGTTCCCATAGTTTGATTGGTTGCAAGATTTATAACAGAATAATTGATATTGTTAGTATCGGTTATAACGTCTTCTATTTTAATTCTATACTGAACTCCCGGATTCACAAAACCGTCGACTTGAACGTGCGGATCATTAGGGTTTGCCGGATTAAACTCAAGGTTTGCGACATTCCACGTAGGAGTAGAGGAACCTGTAACGGTCGTTACGTCGATTTCAACCGAAGGATTCAAACTAACGCCTAAAAGCGAGCCGCTGTCTTCGTCGTTTGTATTAGCGGCTATCGGAAGAGTGGCGATTATAGACGGCCAATCGTCTTCCGCTTTAGGTTTTTCAGTCGGCAGATTTAATAATTGATTATATTCAGCCGTCGTATCGGATGCGCTTGTTGAAAATACGAGAGTATCGCCTTTTGAAGCGGTGCCAGTCCAATCCGAAGCGAGTATGGTTATTTGACCATACATTTTTCTATCGGTTCCTGCGCCAGTTACATAAGTAAATACGCAATTTGTAGAAACATCTCCGATATTGTCGGTTAAATCAGCGTTATTTGCGTCTTTTCCCGGAACCGGTAAAGTACTCCACGTAGAACCATTATCAGTTGAAATAAACATTCTATATTTAGTAGTATCGTCCTGGTCAAATTCTATTTTCCATTTTGCGGACGAAGCGTTATACTGGTTTCTCGCTTCAACTTTCGACAATCCTATATTGCCGGGTCCGTTTGTCGAAGATG
>DAINAU010000116.1:0-13905 GCA_036733285.1 bacterium | reverse complement strand
CCCGGGCGCAACAGTCATAATCCTATATTTGCATTTTTAAACAAGCAACGATTAGTTGTTAATGTATGGAATAGAAGCGGAGCCGCTAAAAGCGCCAATAATATCGTGAATTTTTTTAATGAAACATTTGCGCGTATAAAAAATAAAATAGCGTTAAAAGGGATAGTGGCAGACGCCGGATTTTACAATGAAGTATTTATAAAATTATTGGAAAACTTAGGTTTGCGCTATATTATAAAAGCGGCATTGTATAATAATTTAGCCGGCCAAATCAGAATGATTTCAAAAGAAAAATGGATTGTGGTTGATAAAGGAATTTGGGTGAGCGAATTATATTTCAAACCGGATGCGCGGGATAAAGAACGTCGCTACATTGTTGTCCGTCAACAGAAAGATATAAAAGAAAATGCATTGGGAAAAGCGTTACCCTTATTTGAAAATATTGATATGAACGACTATCTATATTCGGTTATGGCAACCAATATTTTCTGTCTTCCGGCAGTTGAAATATGGAGTCAGCAACGCAGTCGTTCAAACGATGAAAATATTATTAAAGAATTAAAAGAAGATTTTGGATGCGCCGGTTTTGCCGTCAAGCCGTTCTATGGAACTGAAGCAGCCTTGCAAATGCGCGTATTGTCGTATTGTCGTATTGTCGTATTGTCATACAATCTTTTTTTGATTTTCCGTAAAAATATGCTGCTCGATTCCGAAAAAACGCGGCGATTAAAGACAATTCGTCAAAAATATTTTGTTATTCCCGGTTGTCTTGGCGCTGACGGACACTCTAATGTTTTACGTTTGAATGTTCTTGATAAATTCAAAAATTCATTTATTCAATGTTTTTAAATCACGTTTCAAATAATGTTTGGGCGTTCCCTCTGGTAATTTCCCGTTTGAAAATTTGATGAGCGTTTCATTTACTCGAAGATTTGCAAGCTCAGTTAACATAGTGTGTTTAAATTGATACGGTGTAAAATCCGACGATATTTGTTTTCTGAATTTTATACCAAAAAGTCGTACCATATCAATTCCGCGATTAAAAGCGTAACCGATTATAAAACCAGCGCCGTTTTCTTTCAGGATCAAACGCTCAATATAAGGATGTGGCGGTATGATAGTTTCGCCTCTGAAAGAAGCGGTTTTTTGTTCAATAAGTCTTATAACTTTTATGCCTTGTTCTATTACAATATTTTCATATTTCAATCTTGAAATATCCCGCGGTGCAAAACCAGAAATAAAATTAAGGAATATAAAAAATTCAAAAAACTTATGCGGGTATGGTTAGACCTTGCTATTCAAAAATCTCAACTTAAAAAAATTTAGCTATTTATTGACAAAATTATTTATTTCCTATATTATGCTTTTGTAAAAAAACTCGGGACTGCTAAGTTATTAAAATTTGAGGAATTTAAGATATTATCTCCATGCGACACAGCTCTGCCGCAAACCCGCAGCCTGTCGTGTATCGTTAATACGCGCTCGCAGTCGCTCATAAAACAAATAAAATGTTTTGTCTTAAACTACCGCGTAGCCTTGCGGCTTATTATTTTATTCGCTCTCTGCAGCCTGCTTCGCGTCTGAATCGTCCATTCTTTAGGGCGCGAAGAACGCTAACTCGGACAACGAAAACATATACAATAAGAACGGTTCGGAACGACAGCTTAATCAAAAAACAATTCAAGAAAATAAAATCTTTTTAACGGTTTAAGAAAAACAGCCGAATAGCAACAAATTTTTTATTTTATTGATTTATTTCATTGACAACTTTCCATATAATAATTATTATTTGCCGATATGAAAATTACGCTTTTAAATCCTAATGATTGCTGTTCTGAAATAATGGGAGCCGGTAAACTTTTTGTAATTCCGGCTATGCCAATGGGATTGTTGAGCGTCGGTTCTTTTTTGGAAAAAAAAGGGCATACGGTAACATTCAGAGACAGTTTTTTTCATAATGACACGGTTCAATCGGCTTTTGAATATATAAAAAAAGAAAATCCTGATATTCTTGCGGCAACCTGTCTAACCGCAAACAGCGAATTTATTTACCGGCTCGGAAAAAAAATCAAAGAATCCAATCTTAATATTTTTATAATTTTGGGAAATATCCATTCGTCGATTTTCTATGAATTTTTTCTAACAAACCGAATCTGCGATTTAGTCGTTCATGGCGAAGGCGAATATACGACCGCCGAGATAATCGACGTATTTCAGAATAAAAATTTTGAACCGGTAAAAGGTATCTCGTTTCTGAAAGACGGCAAACCGTTTAAAACCGGAGAAAGAGAAAGAATTAATGACATAGATGCTCTGCCTCATTATATAATCAAAGATTTAAATATAGAGGATTATTTGTTAAAGGACAGATTAAAAGAAACAATGATTCCAATTCTTTCAAGCAGAGGATGCATAAACAGATGCAGATTCTGCAACGTTCATAATCAGAGAAATTACAGAGTAAGGAAAGTATCGAGCGTTATAGAAGAAATAGTGTTTTTTAAAGAAAAATACGGAGTTAATTTTATAGATTTCATCGATTCGCTTTTTACAGTATACGAAGACAGGACAATGGAAATATGCGAAGAAATATTAAAAAGAAATTTGAAAATAAAATGGCATTGCAGCTCTCATATTAATTTTTTATCTGAAAAACTCGCAAAAAAAATGGCTGAATCTGGATGCTGCGGAATAGCGCTCGGATTAGAATCGGGAAATCAGAAAATAGTCGATTCTATGAATAAAGGCATTTCGCTTGAAAAAGCCAAAGGCGTAATAAATTACGTAACCAAATATATTTACGACACCCAATGTTTATTCATACTCGGCATACCGGGAGAAACAGAAGACACTATTAATCAAACAATAAATTTAGCAGTTTCTCTGCCAATAAAAACGGCGCAATTTACCGTGTTTGTTCCGTATCCCGGGAGCGATTATTATTATGAATTACTAAAAAACGGAGAAATTGAAAATCCGCTTGACGATCCTGAAAAAGCTCTGCAATTGTGGAAGCGTTATTCTTCTTATTCATTCTTCACGAATACTCCGGCTATATATACCGCAAAAGCTTTAACTCCCGAGGTTTTAATTAATTATCATAAAAAAGCTTTGCGGAAATTTTATTTGCGTCCGGGATATATTTTAAAACATGGCATAACTAACTGGAGAACCAAAAATTTAAACCTTTATAATCCGAAAGAGTTTTATCGACTTATGAAATCGGTAGCGAGTTTATTTATTTAAATTTAAATTTAAAAAAATATTTTTTGTTAATAATACTATGAAATTAAGAAGCAAGATATTAGCGATATTGGCGCTGGCATTAATTCTATTATCCGGCGTAATATATTATTTGACCCAAATTTTTTTAATAAAAGATATTGAGGAACTTGAAAACCAGAGAGCGTTAAACAATATAAAACGGCTCAATCAAATAATAGAATCCCGAATCGAAAACATAGTCGAGAAATCCGCCGACTGGTCGACATGGAACGAAGCTTACAAGTTTATGGATAAATACAATCAGGATTTTATTGACGCGAATTTTACCAAAGAAGTTTTTATAAACGTAAAGATGAATATTATAGCGTTTTTAAAACTTGACGGAAGTTTACATTTCGGGAGATACTACGATTCAAATAAGCGCGCTGTTTATGAAATTCCAAAATCTTTGCAAGAAATATTTATAAAGTTAAAAGCAATAAATCAAAATTTTAATGCGAACGGTTTTTTAAAAGGAATCGCCGATTCGGAATACGGTCCATTTATGTTTTCCATTAAACCAGTTTTAACAAGCGAAGGCAGGGGACCGGCCAAGGGACTAATCATATTTGGAAAAATAATCGATAAAACGGAACTTTTAAAATTCTCGAAAAATTTAAATATGAGGGTGGAGTTCGGCGAAAAAATAAAAAAAGATATTATCTCCGGAGAAAAATTAAATAAATTTACGTTATACGATTCGTTCGATATTAAAAAATTGAAATCAGATTATTTAAGTTGCCAATTATATAAACCCTGCGTTTTTTCAAAAAATAATTTTATTTTTGAATTTGAAATGATAAGAGATTTATATAATTATGAAATCAATAATATATCAATAATTTTTATAGCGTCTCTGATAACTTTAATTTTAATAATTATTCTGTTATATTTTTTATTGAGCAAGCTTGTTGTGGTCAGACTTTCAAATCTTATAAATAACGTTAAAGACGTCCGCGATAAGAACGATTTAAGTCTTCGCGTAAAAGGAAAGGGAAACGATGAAATTTCGTTATTGTCGATAGAAATAAATAAAATGCTGGATTCGCTTGAAGAATTTGAAAAAAATCTTGAAGAAAGCCGGCAATGGTTTCAAACGATTTTTGAAACGGTTCAAACCGGAGTTCTATTAATAGACAAGACCGAACATAGGATAATAGACGCGAATAAATCCGCAATTAAAATGATAGGAGCCGAAAAAGATTTTATTACAGGTCAGATATGCCATAAATTTATTTGTCCGGCTGAAATGGGGAAATGCCCGGTTTGCGATTTAGGAAAAGAAATAGATAATTCCGAACGAATTCTGATAAATATGAAAGGAGAATCCGTTTCCATATTAAAAACCGTAATAACGATAAATCTCGGCGGGGCTGATTATCTTCTCGAAACCTTTAGCGATATAACAAAATTGAAAAAAACCGAAGAAAAATTAAAACTTGCAAAAGAATCCGCGGAAGAAGCGAATATTGCAAAGAGCAGATTTTTAGCTAATATGTCTCACGAAATAAGAACGCCTCTTAATTCAATTATCGGATTCGCGGAGATATTGTCCGAAGAGCAGTTGACCGCAGAACAGCGCGATTACGTCAATTTGATATATTCAAGTTCGGAAACTTTAATGAACCTAATAAACGATATTCTCGATATATCGAAAATTGAAGCCAATAAAATCGAACTTGAAGAAATCGAATTTGACATAGATAAAATTGTTTTTGAAACCATAGATATTTTCAGACCGCGTTTTAATAAAAAACAGATTGAATTTATCTGTAATATCGACGATGTTGACAATCTGCTTATAGGCGATCCGGTAAGATTAAAACAGATATTGATGAATTTATTAAGCAACGCCATAAAATTCACGGAAGAAGGCGAGATAGAATTAAAGCTGACCAAAAAAGAAGAAAATGCGGATACAATAAGATTTGAAATCATAGTGAAAGATACCGGCATAGGAATACCGGAAGACAAACTCGAATTGGTATTTGAACCGTTTAAACAAGTCGACAGCAGCACCACAAGAAAATACGGAGGCACAGGTCTCGGATTAAATATCGTAAAGAAGATAATAGAATATATGTCTGGAACAATAAGAGTTGAAAGTTCGGTTAATACCGGTTCGTCTTTTATAATAAATATTCCGTTCAGGAAATCGAAAAACAATTTATTGAATCCGGTTCAGTATTCTGACGGACTGCTGGGTCTTGAAATAGCCTGCGTCGACGATAACGCGTCAAACAGAACAATACTTGAAAACACATTAAAAAAATCCGGCGTTATTCCTTTGATTTTTGAAAGCGGAAAACAAATACTTGAATATCTCAATTCGGCTGAATATACGCCAAAAGCCGCGATTATTGATATAATGATGCCGGATATGGACGGGTTTAAAGTCGCCGCTGAAATAAAAAACAGATTCGGAGACAAAATAAAACTCATAGGATTATCTTCAAATTGCAGCGCTTTTGAGAAGGACGAGTTATCGTCGTTATTATTCGAGGGTTTTTTAAATAAACCCATAAAAAAATTAACTTTGTTAAACGCTATTAAATTATGCGTTTTTGGTTACGATAAAGAAAAAGGAATTATAACCGAACAATACGTGGACAATAAATATTTAAATAAAAAGATAAATATTTTGATAGCCGAAGACACGCTTGCAAACAGAAAATTTATAGACGTATTGTTAAAGAAAATGGGATTGACCGGCGATTTCGCGGAAAACGGCAAACAGGCTTGCGAGATGGTTGATAAAAAAAAATACGATATGATTTTTATGGATATTCAAATGCCGGTAATGGACGGATTTGAGGCTACGAAAATAATCAGAGAAAAAGGCGCGGACATTCCTATTATAGCGCTGACGGCAAACGCAATGAAGGGAGATAAAGAGCAATGTCTGGAATTCGGAATGAACGATTATATGACTAAACCTATAAAAAAAGAAATATTTTATCAGATGCTTGCAAAATGGACTAACATTGTTCCCGATTATATGAAACCTCAGCGTATTTTAATTATCGATGAAAATACCGTCATTATAAACATATTAAAGTTCGCAATTCTCGACGCTTATCCGGACGCTTCAATTAAAACGGCTGACAGCGGTCTGACTGGAGCTTCGATGATTTCCGGATTTATGCCGGATCTTGTAATATCGAGCTCTTCTGCGAGGGGAATAGACTGCGCCGAATTTATTTCATTAATAAATTCAGATAAACGTTTTGAAAATATTTCTATAGTTATTTACGCCGACGCGGCAAATAAAAATATTGATTCTTATAAAAAATTGTTTGACGAGCATAACGCCGAATTATTAACCCCTCCATTCAACAAACATAAAATTATAGACGCGGTAAACAAGGTTTTAAGAAAAAAATTTTTCAAAAAAAACGATATTATAAAATTGAAAGACGAAATAAATTCCTTTCCAGCCGAGCCAGAAGACGAAGCAATGTTAAATCGCTGGTTTGAAATAGCGGGCGGCGATTCTGATTTTGAACAAATAATAATTGAGTTTTTATTGGAGATTCCGGAAACGATAGATAAGCTCGAATATGCAATCCGGCAAAGAGATTTTACTGAAATAAAAAAAATAGCTCATTCAATGAAAGGAAGTTCCGGCACTTTGGGAGCTTCCGAATTATACGAGCAATTTTTAAAAATAGACTCGGAATGTAAAACGGGAAAAAATATGAGTTTGATTATAGACGCGTTCGAGGAAATAAAAACTATTATGAATCGAATTCCAAAAAAAATGTTAAAACTTAAAATCTGAATTTTAGGATTATGACTAAATTAAATTTTTTAATCGTTTTAATTTTAATTTTTTTTATAAATTGCGGAAAGAAAAATATTTATAATGAACCCCCAAAAATATTCAAACCTCAGAAATTAATCTGGTCGTCAAGTCCGGAACGTCCCGAATGGATTGTTTCAGAACCCGAAAAAGACGGGGACAAATTTTGTTTTGTTGGATTATCGGAATATTGTTCGACGGAAAAAAACGCCCGCGAAGACGCTATGCGCGGAGCTTCAAACGCGGTCGCCGGATATGTCAATACTTCGGTAAGCGATATCTACAGAGAATTATCCGTAAGATACGGCAAATCATCTGACGTTTCCGATCCGGCGGTTTCAAGCAAGGAATTGCAGGAATATATAAAAAACAGCGTTATAAGCAGGATTAAAGCTTCCAAATGGCATATTGAACAATGGTTAAACGTAGAAAACGAGGGATACTGGAAGGCTTATTTGCTTGTTACGGTTCCGGAGCAAGCTATAAAAGACGCGGTTTCGTTAGGGACGAAAAAATACGAAGAAATGAAGTCTTTGGAAAATAAAAAAGAAGAAGCGGAATTGGAAAAACAAAGACAAAAACGGGAGTTCTGGCAGGATATTTTCAAAAAAGCCACAGATAAGGTTTTGGAAAAAATTGATAAAAAAAAGTGAACTGCCGCCGGGCAGAGCACGGCGGTTTTCTGGCGTATTTCTATAAAATCGCATCGCAAAATGCTTTCTTCTTTTGGCGTCATATCAAAAATATTCTTGCAATTATTTCAAATTCTGTTGTTCGTAAATTTTTAACAACGACTTATAATAATCGTTTAATTCTTTTTTATAATATTCAGGCAAAGTATGGTCGTTGAATTTTTTAAGTTCGTCCGGAATGGCGGAATTTTTATTGAATATTTCCGGAGGCGCGGGTCTGGATTTAGTTTCAGAGGCGGATTTTGATTCGCGTTTGTCCTGATTTTCAGTTTCTTTTTTTAACGAACGCGAAGCGTCGAGAAGTTTGTCGTAAACTGATTTTTGCGACTCTTTTACCTCTTTGTTTAAGTTTCCTCTTTTTAAAGATTTTTCAATTTTATTCATTTCATCGACAAGTTTTTGAAGTCTTTCCTGAAGGGCGTCGCCTGAATTGGAATTGGAATTTATCATTTGTTCAAGCGACTGGCGTATTAAAGATTGTTCATACGACATTTGTTCAAGCTGCTCTTGAGTCAAATTGTCGAAATTAAAAGACATGGAATTCAGAGATTGCTGGGCTTTGGCAAGCTGGTCGAGACGTTCAGACATATTCGACGAATTGTCGCTTTGGTTTTCTTTGTTCAATTCCTCTTTGATTTTCAAAAGTTTGAAAATTAAATTTGAAACCGATTTCATAACGGCATTGATATTTTGAAGAGAAGAAGACAGCGATTTATTTTTCAAATTATCCGTTATATAACCGTACATATCCGAAATATATTTAAAATCATCAATTATTTCAGGCGGAAAAACGAAAGATTTTATAGTAAGCTGAAAATAATTTGAACTTTGAATGTAAATGAAATTTTGATATTCCTGACAAAGATTAATGAAATACGGATAGTCGAATTGTCCGGAATTAATAAATTGATTGGCGGCCCGTTTCAACCCGTCTTCGAAATTATTTTTTAACTCGAGATTTTTTTTCTGTAGATTAATCATTTTTAATATTATGGCGTTTAAATCGTTTTCAAATTTTTCGAATTCTTTGTTAGTCATTTCGGCGAGCATATTATTCAGACGGTCGGCAAGTTGGGATAGTTTTTCTTTTAAATCCGAACTTTTTTTTTCCAACTCGGAATTTGAGGATTGAGAATTATTCGAGGATTTATCCGTGTTTTTTTCCGATTGCGAATTATTGGCGTTTTTTAATTTTTCAGAGAGTTCATTGGATTTTTCGCGTAGTTTAGACAAAGTCTGTTTTATAGAATCGAGGAGTTTTTGAGTTTGTTTGTCGTCGGAAGAATTTTTTAAATCGTCTACCGCGTTTTCAATTTTTTGAAGCTCGGAAGCGAGTTTATCCTGTTGAGCCGAAGCCGATTGCAAATCATTTTTATTGATTGCGTTTGAAATATCATTTTGTCTGCGCATTAATTCGTCAATATTTTTTTGAATGTTTTTTACGGTGTTTTGAAGTTTTAATTTGTTCAGCAAAGAAATAGTTCTGTCTAATTTTTTTCCGAATTCTTCTTTATTGAAAACGGCGTTTTTCAGGAATTCGCTTTTCTGAGGGTTATTCTTAGAATCAAACGCGGCTTGAAAATTCATAATTGAATTTTTTACGTCTGAGTTCATAATATCATTCATCAGTTTGTTCAATTTGGAAATTTTTTCCAGAGTTTCTTCGCCGAGCATTTCCCTGTTTTTTTTATATTGTTCGATAGCTTTGGAAATCCTCGATTGGATTTCTTTTATTTCGGATTCGATTTTTTTCTGAGCGTCCAGCAATTCTTTTATCTGCTTTTGAGTCGACCAGTCCGAATTGTTTGATTTCATTAAATCATTAATAAGTTTTTTTGCCGATTTGGCTATTTCCTCGTTTTTAGATTGTATCGCTCCCATAACGTTTGTCGAATAATTAAACTCTTTATTCAGTTCGTTATACAAATCGGCGACGGAAGGAATTTTAAGTTTAAACGTTTTAGAAACCGATTTTTTAAATCCTGAAACCGCGTCGTTGTCAAAAACTTCCGCGCAATAATAAATTTCGTCGCCGGGCATAACGTCGTATTTTGAAAAATCGACGGTATAATACGCATTATAATTTAACCCGTTTTTTCTAAAGTCCAAATTAAACGAATCGCCGATTATTGCATTTTTAAAAAAAATTTTGCCGGAACTTATTCCGTAATCGTCTTCGGCGGAAATAGCGAAATATCCGAGCATATTATCGGGAAGCAATGTTTCGTCTTTTTCAGGAAAATCAAATCTGATATTTGGAGGCGAATCTTTTTTCAAAGAAATAAAAAATTTTTTTTTATTATCGCTGTTCAACACAGAACCGGATTCAAAATATAATTCTGCAAAACCTTGAGAAAAAATATTAAAATTCAAAACGAAATTTCTGCCTGTTTTAACCGACGGACGAATAGCCGAATTATTAAATTTTAAGTAAAAGGTTTCAGGGTCGAAATTCAAAGAGCATTTTATTTCAAGTCCGCTTCCTTTTAAAACCTCGATTTTTTCTTGAAACGAATATATTAATTCGGTTTCAAGATTAGCATAGACCGGAGGAATTATTTTCATATATTCGACATTGACAACCGGTTTCGTATACGCCGTTATGCGATACTTTTTGGAAACAAAATTTCCCGTTGAAAAAGAGTATTCGACGTCGCTAATTATATTTTTAATCTGATAAGAGAACGAGTCCTGATTTTCTGATTTTTTTACGAGAGGAATTTTTTCAATTCCATTGAGCGTATGAAGATTCAAATTGACTGCGGATATATTTTTACCGAATGAAACAGGTTTGACAATCAGAGTCAAGGTTTCGCCTTTGATAATATTTATCGAACCTGGAATTACCCTGAAACTAACAATATCTTTAATAATATTTTCAGAATAAACTTTTTTTAATAATTCGACGAGATTATCATTATTGAATCGGAACAGAACAAACTGCAAAAATATCGCGGATAAAATTATTATCAAAGAAAGATTGATTTTTTTTCTTAAAGGTTTTAAAGCTGATTCGCATTTCATTTCGGAAATTTTCGCGATGATTTGTCCGGTTAATTTTTCAGCGAAAGGATTTTCCGGATTATGCTTGGCGGCGGTTTCGACTGCGGAAATTTTATAAATCAAATCATTATCGCATTTTTCAAACAATAGAATGAATTCTTTGAACGAATAAAATTTAATTTTCAGCAGAATATAAATAAAACACAAAATAGAAAGACTCGAAATGATTTTATAATTAGATTTTAAAACCGGTATAAAATCCGGAAAAATGCGCGGCGCTAAAGAACAAACGTTCAAGACCGCTAATGATAGGGCATATATCAGGCCGATAAAAAAAATCAGAGAGACGGCGTTATATAAGAAAAAATATTTTTTCAACAATCCGAATAATTTTAAAGTCATGACGTTTTGTATCCGGCTTCCAATTTTTCAAAACCCGATTCAATGAGTTTTTCAAGCGAATCGGCAAGAAACAATTTATCGTTTTTGTTTCCGGTATAGGAATGAATTTTAATCATATTTTCAATAGGCGTTACTGTATAATTGTCTTCGATTACAATGATTTTACGGCTCATAAAATCCGGAAGATTAAATCGTTTTATCAAACGATTTATATTTTTTTTTCCATCGACGACAAAATCGCGGTCAAAATAATACTCGAAATATTCCGATATTCCGCAAATTTCCGCGGTATGCCTGATATAGTCGAAATCGCTTCTCGAAAATAAGCATAAAAGATATTTTTTTTTCATCGCGGCAAGAAAATTCGCGGCGTTGGGTCTTAGATAATATTCGGAATTCTTACCGTTGTATTCAGGATTAACGAGAGTTCCGTCGAGGTCGAACATAAGAATCTTTTTTACAGAATTGAATCTCTGAATTTTTCCCTGATATTCTATAATGATTTTTGCGATAGCGATTTTATGTTCTTCTTCGTTTCTGATAAGTTCGGAAAGTATTTCCCGAACCGCGTTGTAACCGTCGAATTTATCTTTTAGATTTCTGTAAAAATCGACGGTTTTATTTTCTTCCGCGATAGCGAATTTTGCAAGTTCTTCGATGTTTTTTACGGACGGCAATTCAAAATATTTTGAATTTGATTCAAGAATGAGAATATGCTTTGCAAGATCGTCGAGCTGATAAACCGCCGCTTTAAAAATATTATTGAAGATATGTTTTAAGTAATCTATATGCTTTTTTTCTTCGTCTGCAAGGATATATAAAACTTTTCTCAATTCGGACAGAGACGTAAGACCGGCAAGCCGACTGTAAAATTCTTTCGATTGAAATTCGCGGTCTATGCAATTTGTCAATAATTTGTAAAGTATATTTAATTCTTTATCTGTGAAAGTCATAATAATAAAGCCGCGTTAGCGTTATAAAATTATAGTAGTCCAACTGGAATACCACGCTAAAATTTCTCCGCCTAATAAATAGGAAAATATTCCCGAAACGCATATTGCCGGAGCAAAAGGCATCTGGTCTTTCACTCCTTTTTTTTGAAGTATAAGGGCTGGCAGGGCAAAAATTATTCCTATGAAAAAAGAGGAAAATATCATAAACAGGGCGAGCTTCCATCCGAGAAACGCGCCGATTCCGGCGGCGAGTTTAACGTCTCCGAATCCAAAAGCTTCGATTCCTTTTCTTGAATAATATAATTCCGCGGATATGAAAATAACTAAAAAAATTCCGCCTGCCGCGGCTATCCCAAGCAAAGAGTTCAACGCGGGTCTATACCAAGCCCCTGAAAAATTAAAATATATCGAAGAGTCGCTCAGCGGATAAAAATTTAAAAAAGCCAGCGCCGGACCGAGTATTATCAAACCTATTGAAAATCTGTCTGGAATTATATAATGGTCGATATCTATAAACGCCACGATTACCATTATGCAACAAAATATCGCGAAGATAATAGAATTAACCGGTTGTTTTGTTATGTCAAAAAAAACTACGGAAGCTACGAATAATCCCGCGGTCAATAGTTCTATGACAAAATATCGCGGAGATATTTTTTCTTTGCAATACCGGCACTTTCCAAGCAGAGTAATATAACTTAATAAAGGCGTTAAATCGGACGCCGTCAAAATTGTTCCGCATTTAGGGCATCTTGATCTATCGAATGTTATTGACTTGTTTTCGGGAATACGCAATATGCATACGTTTAAAAAACTTCCAACCGACGCGCCAAGTAAAAAAGCCGTAATATAAATAAAATCATTTAAAAAAAAAAGTTCGTCAGAATTCATATCGCATTACATCGTTTATTAATATTGTATTAATCCGAAAACTGCATAAGAATTTTGAAAAAATGTTCAGACAGCATAGAATACTTGTTTTAGAAAATTTTTCAAAATCTCAAAAATATATGATTTACGGCTAAAGCCGTAAAATTAAAAAGTTTTCGGATTTTTAGAAGTTTTAACATAAATTGCGATTTTATATCTAAATCGCAATAATGCATCTATGTTTTAGAAAAAAAGCGATTTCAATTGGAATCGCTACTTCACTTAACATCTAATGCATTATCCAAGATTAATATTTATAAAATCCATAGAATATTTAACCCTAAAAATGCCTAATGCATTTTTATGATTTATTATATTTATATCTCACTTTTTTTGCAAGTAAAATAGTATTGTTTTATTTTTTTAAAATTGCCGGCGTTTGTGCGGGTCATGAAATTTTTTAAATCATTGAATCCTGATAATGCCATTAACCTGAAAACTGCCAAGTAAAAATTAATGCCTTTTAAAAAACGCGCAAAATCAATATTTTTCCTTACCTCCAACCATTTTTCAAAATTCTAATTCAGTTTTTAGGTTAAAATACGCGATTCTTATTGACCCTAAATCGATATAAAATTTTTGTTATTAATGATTTTTATAATTTCAATTTGTTTTTTGCCGGGATTTTTGTTTTTTTTTTCTGAATTTTTAGAATAGTTTCTTTTTATATAATTTCATTTTTTTTAATTTTTAATGATTTTTTTTTGGTTTCGACTTTTGCTGCCGGCTTTTTCTTATCCGAAGCGTTGTTTTTATCGGATTTTTATTTTACTTGTCGATTTTGTTTGGAACCGAACGCATTATATCAGAATTAAAGAATAAAATATTTTATTAGAGGAAAATGGCATTACAGAAAAGC
>DAINAU010000115.1:0-14185 GCA_036733285.1 bacterium | reverse complement strand
CTACCGAAGGAGCGTGTCAAATCTTTGTGTCAACTAATTTAAGTCGTGATATATAGCGCGGCGCGGACTGGGAGGGTTCGCGGGAGAAATTTTTCCCCGCGAATTTTCGCGAATTGCCGCGAATAAAGAATAAAAGCGAAAAAAAGTATAATAAAAATATTTTATTGACATTACGGATTAGAATTTTATAATGATAATAATCAAAGAGAAATGACGCTATTGCGGGTTTGAGTTTAAAAAATAAATGGACAGGGAAATAGAATTATGGAAATCGGAAAAATAATTGGAAGAGCCGTAGCCACTAAAAAAGGGCCAAGACTTGGAGGCAACAGGTTGTTGCTTATTCAACCGCTTGATTTTAATCAAAAACCCAAAGGAGATTCTTTTTTAGCGTGGGACTGCGTCGATTCGGGTTCTGATGAAATAGTTATAGTAGCAAGGGGCGGAGAGGCGATGCTTCCTTTTCCGGAACCATTTCCGCCTATAGATAAAACCGCAGTCGCAATAGTGGATAACATAAATTATTTTCCTGACGCTTGAACCGAGAAACTGCTTAAAAAAATTTTTTAAGGCGCTGTTAATTATGCAGAAAATTTTTATTTTAGACACAAACGTATTACTTCACGACGCTGATTCAATATTCAAATTTTCCGATAATATAGTAGTTATACCGGTAGTTGTGCTTGAAGAACTTGACACGTTTAAAAAGCGAATGGACGAAGTTGGAAAAAACTGCCGGGTAGCTTCGCGGACGCTTGACGAATTGAGAAACGGCGGAACCAAGCTTTCAGACGGAGCTAAACTGCCTAACGGAGGTTTGCTGAAAGTTATGTTATCCGCTCCCAACCTTGACAACCTGCCGCCGGAACTAAGAACCGTATCTGCGGACAACCGAATATTGTCGCTTGCAAAGCTTCTTAAAGAATCGGGAAATAACGTAATATTGATTTCAAAAGATTTGAATATGCGTTTGAAAGCTGACGCGTTGGATATTCAGGCAGAAGATTACGAAGTCAACAAGGTAAAAATCGAAGAATTATATTCAGGCGTAACCAAAATTTCTTTGAATCAACAGCAGTTTGAAACGTTGAAAAATAACAGAAAAATTCAATATGATTCAAACGAATTATACTGTAATCAGTGCATAATAATAACTTCCGAATTACGCGAATCCGAGGTTCTTTATTGTTCTTACGACAAACCCGGAAAATTATTGAGAACAATAAAATATAACAACGAAAAAATTTGGGGAATCAAATCTAAAAATGTCGAGCAATTATTCGCTCTTGATTTGTTGTTAAACGATAATATCAAACTTGTAACTTTAGTCGGTTTTGCAGGCACCGGAAAAACTTTGCTTTCTCTCGCAGTAGGTTTATCAAAAGTTCTCGATGAAAATAAATATACAAAACTTCTTGTTTCGCGACCCGTTATTCCGCTTGGGAAAGACATAGGATATTTGCCGGGCGACGTATATGAAAAACTTATGCCGAGAATGCAGCCGATTTCCGATAACATCGAATATTTGTTTAAAGAATCGAATAGCGGCAGAATAGCAAGCAACGAGCTTGAAAATTTGATTGAGAACGGAGTTATCGAGCTTGAAGCGGTTACATATATCAGAGGAAGAAGCATACCAGAACAGTTTATAATAGTCGACGAAGCCCAAAATTTAACGCCGCATGAAATCAAAACAATCATCACTCGCGTAGGTTCAAACACAAAAATAGTTTTAACCGGCGACCCTTATCAGATAGACCATCCGTATCTTGATTCGGACAGCAACGGACTGGCGTTTCTTGTGGAAAAATTTAAGGACCAGCCGTTGGCCGGTCATATTACGTTTAGAAAAGGCGAAAGAAGCGAACTTGCTCAACTCGCCGCCGAATTACTGGATTAAACGGAAAATTTTTTCTATTCAAGTATGTTTTTAAAACCGTCGCAACGGTTATGTAATTCATAATAAAACGGTTCTTGCAGTTTTTTGGGATAATCAATAAAATGATTTGAAAAACTGCCAAAATCCCAAAAACTGTGCTCGCCTTCAAAGAAGGCGCAACCTTCAAAGAAGGCGCAACCTTCAAAGAAGGCGAACATTTTATTTGCGCAATTGAAAAATTGCCGGGAATCAATATTTTACTTTACTTTCAGCAATTTTTCAAAATCCGATTGCAGTTTTTGGGATTAATATAACGCAATGGTTGCAAAACTTCTTAATATCTTAATTATTTTGATGATTTGTATTGTTGTTCAGGCGGCGCTGCATTTTTTTCCGGACGCCGCGTATAACATTACGGGCAGAAAAATTCCTGATTATGCGGTTACTCTGGTTTTATTTTGCGTTTGTATTACGGTTGCGTTTGTTTATGATTCTTTTAAAACCGAGCAGAAAATAAAATTTGAAATACGAAATTCGCGGCTTAATCTTGACACATTATCGCAAAACTACGAAAATAAAATAAAAGAGTTGCGCAATGAGATGGAATTTATAAACAATAAGCTTACAAGACAGCGCGAAACTTTAAACGCCGAATACAATCAGAAACTTGAAGAATATAAAATCGCGCATCAATCTGAACTGACGCAGTCAACAAAAACCTCCGCCGCCGAAGAATACAGAAATTTTTTTATCGAGATTCAGAACAAACATTTATTTGAATTAAACAATATATTGCGGAGTTCATCCGAAGGACGGACGCTTTTAGAATTAAAAAATAAGTTTGAAGAAATAATATCATATTTTAAAAATCTTTGTTACATAAAATTTTTTGAATCAAATATTTTTAACGATTTACAACTTGAATTATACGAAAGAGCGGATTTATACTCCGGCAATATTAAAATAATCGAATATATAAGTAAAATGAACAATATTTCCGCATATGCGCCGGAAACGATATTTTCTGAAGCGATTTCGGTTTTATCTGAAAATTTGTTTGGCGGAAAATTATATTCCGTTGATAAAAATATGGCGTTTAATTTTATCATAATAAACGGCGTAGATTTATATATTTTTTTTGAAACCGGATATTTCTATATTTCAAATTTGGACGTTATTAACGAATTGCGGGATTATTTTAAAATAAAAAAAGAATACGGAAAAGAGGATTTGAAACAATTTCAAAAAACAGTTAAGAGGAATCTTCCGTTTTGAAAACCATACACCATCAATTGTTAAACGATTACTGGCAGTGTCCTTATAAGGCTAAATTGTTGATTTCAGGAAACGTAGATTTGCAGAGCTATTATACCGGTTCAAATAAATATCAAAATTTTTCAAAAAGCGTTTATAAAACCATTCAGGATTTTTATAAACTTCAAATCAACAAAAGAAACCTTGAGTATTTAAAAAACAGTTTAAGACAAAACTGGATAAGGGAAGGATATTCGACTATCGAAGAAGAAAGACAATTCGGAATGGAAGCCCTTGAGATACTTGAAAAATTTTATTATCAAAACGATAAATCAAGAATATACAATTATATCAATCATAAATTGAAATATAAAATAATGGATTCGGAACTTCAGTCGGTCTTGCAGTTTGGAGAATATCTTGCGGTTCAGAATAAATTTATAATAACCGATTTTTCAACTTCGTCGTCTTATTCAAAACATATAAAAGATAAAAACGACGCGATTAATGATTTTAGCGTTATAAACAAAATACTGGCGGTTTATAATAGTTTTAAATCCGACGCGGTGATTTACAAACGCGTTTTTTTACGATACGGCGAAATATCTGAATTTACTGCGGATTTGGAAATAATAAAAGAATTCGAAGAAATTTTCAGACAAAAAATAAAAGAATTTTCAAAGGAAGAAAATTTTGCGAGAAAAATCGGAAAACATTGCGCATACTGCGGGGTAGGGACAATCTGTCAATTATCAGATACGATAAGTTATAATGATAATCCGAGATTTTTTAAACTTTTAAGATTTTTAACCGAATTGCTTAGAGCCGAATTCAGTTTCGGCGCTTTGGAGAATTTTATAAAAACAAATATTAAATCTATCATATCGGGACTTAATAATTTCGAAATATTGGATAACGCTAAATTATCGGAGATATTCGGCGGCGAGTTCGCCGATTATGTTCTGATGAAAACCGAAACTACAAACCTGAATTATATTGAAATAGATAAAATTTTTTATTATTTCGCATTCATCGGCGAATATGAAGAAACCAACCGTTATCTGGTTTTTTATATGGACAAACCGCTTGACATAGATTATATTCTTAACTTGAATTTATTGTTGTCTTATATTAAAATTAAATTAGACCAAATTAATTTTTATCAGATGTCGGTGAACGATAGATTAACCGGTCTATATAATCACGGATATTACAGATACATATCCGAAATAGAAATAAAACGATGCAGACAATTTTCAAAAAAACTGGGCGTTATTTTATTTGACATAGACCATTTTAAAAAATTTAACGACGTCTACGGACATCAGGCGGGCGATTTTGTTTTAGCGAATATCGGCAAGACGTTTAAAAATTGCGTGAGAAAAAAGGATATGGCTATTCGATACGGAGGGGAAGAATTCATAGCGATATGCCCCGATATAACAAATGAAGAATTATTTGAATTGGCTGAAAACATAAGAACTTCGATTCAGGCGGCGGCTTTTGTCTATAACGATATTGAATTAAAGGTTACAATAAGCGGCGGAATAGCGTTGTTTCCCGACGATTCCGGACAAATTCTCGAACTTGTCCGCATTGCCGATGAAAGATTGTATTTTTCAAAAAATAAAGGAAGGAATAGAATAAGTTCGTCAAATGAAACAAATTAAATTAATTATTATAATTTTAATTTTATTAGCGGGCGCCGCATTCTTATTGGCGCCTGTGATTATAAAATCAGTATTAACAGGACAATTGACCGAAATATTAAACCGCAAAGTAGAGATTAAAGACGTTGATTTTAACATATTTAAACGCAATTTAAGGATTAATGATATCACTATTTTTGAACCGGACGCTAAGACCGCTTTTTTAAATGTTTTTAGAATAAACCTTAATTTTAATATAGATAAGGCGAGAAAGAAAAAAATATTTTTATACAAACTTGATTTTTTTTATCCGAGAATTGTCGCGTCGGAAATTGACGGGAAATACAATTTTGACGATATTATAGAATCAGTGAAAAAATTTTCCGCAGGTTCAGACGCTTCCGAATATGTTATAAGAAATGTAAGAATTACGGGAGCGGAAATAATTTACGGAAATAGCTCGTTTGCAAAAAAAATCGTAATCTCCGATATAGATTCTTTAATGCCTGAATTAACGAATTCATCAGAAATCATACATTTGGATGCGCGTTTTAGAGTCGAGGATTATTGCGGAATTATTTCAAGCAACGATATTGATTTAAAAACTAAAAAAATTTCAGGGTATATTCAGACAAATCAGGTTGACGCTGAAAAAATTCAAAAAATAACTAAAGGGTTATCAGAATCAAATTTAGTTTTGTCAGGCAAATTAAATTCGGAATTGTCATACAAAACCGGAATCAATCCTTTTTATATCGAGGCGTCCGGTAATCTTATATTAACCGGTTTGAACATAAAAGATAGAAAAAAATTAAACAATATTATTAAAACCGATTCGGCAAACATAAAAGGCATTAATATCAGATACCCTGAAAATATTGCGTCTATCGAAGAAATTATTCTTGATAAAGTAAATTTAAATATCGAATTATTTGAAAAAAATAAAACCGGTTTAGACGAAGCCGCAAAACTTTTGTTTGAAAAATCTAAAGAAAAAACAAAGAGACCGGAAGCCCGTTTTAGTTTAAAGAAGTTAAGCGTAAAAAATTCGGAAATATTTTTTTCAGATTCAAATTTGAAACCCCCGTTTTATTTGAAAATGTCCGGAGCCGAATGCAGAGCTGAAAATATTTGTTTAGATAAAAATTTATCGGGTAAAATTATTTTTCAAAGCTCGTTAGGCGACGGCGAATTACGGATTAAAATCAACGCCGCGAAAAAAGTTTCAGGCGAAGTTTCTCTGGAAAATTTCAACGGCTGTATTATTTCCAAATATCTCGAGAAATATGCCGGTTGTTATTTATTGTCGGGCAAAATAAATTTTCGTTCGTCCGGAAATTATTCCGAGGGAAAAATAGAATTTGATAATAACATTTTGTTAGACGGAATGATTGTGGAAGAATCAAAAGAAAGCGGAATCGCGTCTCCGGTTCCTATAAAAAAATCGCTTTCAGGACTTGAAGACGACTCCGGTCAAATAAAACTGAGATTGCCGGTTAAAGGAAATTTATCAGACCCTTCTTTTAATCTTGCCGGAACGCTTGCCGCGTTAGCGGTAAATTCTATGGTTCAGGCTCCGAAACCCTCTCTGTCATTTTTTGGTTTTTTCCAGAAAGACAAAGAATCCGCGGATGAAAAAAATATTTCCGTTCAAAAAACGAATTTTATAGCGTTCGATTTTCTTCAGACAGAATTAGGAGATTATCAAAAAATTTTAATTGATAAAATTTTCTCTGAAAATAATATTTCCAAAATCAATAAATTAAAATTTGTTCATTATTCGGATTTAGATTTGGAAAAAAAATTAATTGCCGTCGCCGCCGCAAAAGAAAAATTCTTTAGAGAATCGAATAAAATTGAAAACAGAAAATTAACTCCTGCCGAGAATAAAAAATTAAAATTAATAGAAGATTACGACGGAGAATTTATCCGTTTTCTTGTTTCAAACAAACCGGAAAATTTCAAGGATAAAGATTTATCTATTTTTGAATTATCTCAAAATTTTATTGCGGAAGCAGATATTGAAAAAAAATTAAAGGAAAATGTTTCGGCGAGAATTTTAAATTTAAAAAAATACATAAACGCAAAGTTTAAGAAATATTCTCAAAAAATAATTTTTGAAGAGCCGGATTTTTCTGAAACGGATTCTAATTCAAAAGGTTTGAGCGGATTTCAATTATCCCGGACAATGAATTAAACCTGAAAACCGCCATATAAAAATTAATGCTTTTAAAAAATCGTTCAAAATCAATGATGAAGCCGGCGTTAAAAAAACTTCGCACGAATTTCAGGGATTATCGCTAAAATAATAATAATGAAATATAAAATTTGAAATACCAAAAAATCCGGTTTTTGAATTAATTTTGATTTTACGAAATCATAGACTCTAATATTTTTTTATATTTGGAATCGACCGATTGAAACAGCGTTATTTTATTTATTTCGACAATCATTTTTTCCGGTTGAGAATTTTTTACCGTTTCAATTTCCGATAAATTCAAGTTAAAATTCTTGTTGATTTTGCCAAGCGTTATATGCGGACAAAAATTTTTATTTTCAGACGCGATTCCGCATTTTTCAAGTTCAATATTAAAATAATTTGAGATTAATGCGGCGCAATTTTTTTCATCTTTATATCCGAGCCACAAAATTTTTGGATGTATCATATTCGGAAACGTTCCGAAATTTAATCCGATTTCGCATGTGAATTTATTGAATTTACAGGAAGCTTTTTTAAGGATATTAATTATTTGATTCAATAAATTTATATCTGTTTTACCGATAAACTTTAGGGTTATATGATATTTTTCCGCGGATTCCCAGATAATTTTTTCGTCCAATTTAGAACTGATTGCCGATTTTTGAGAATAGATAAATTTTTTTTGAGAGTCCGTAAAATCTAAACCTATAAATGTCCTTATGAAATCACGGTTTGCGAAAAGAGAGGTCAAATTATTCTTCAAAGAATTTCACGGCGATAAATTTCAAACAGTGATTGCATTGAACCGAAACGTATCCGGTTTGATTGTTTTTAAATTCGCCGGTATTGAAAGATAAATCTATAAAATTGTCGCAGAAAGGACAGATAATTTCATCGTCGACAAACGCTTCGGCAAGTTTGCCGATTATTATTTTTTTTAAACCGTTAACTTGAAACATATCCATAATTAAAAATTATATATGGCGAAAAAATTATGTCAAATATTTTTTTAATTTAAATATTGCGATTTTATTTTTTTTGGTTTAAAATTAAATTCTTAAATTAATTAAATTTTTCGGAGGTTAAAAAAAGTATGAAACTTTCTATAAATGAATTCATGGGAAGTTTAAAATCCAAACATCCCAATCAGCCCGAATTTCATCAGGCGGTTCAAGAGGTATTACATTCGGTGGCTCCTGTAGTAGATTCCAATCCGCGTTATCAGAAATTCAAAATACTCGAGCGAATTATTGAACCTGAAAGGGCGATACTATTTCGCGTAAATTGGGTCGACGATAAAGGCGAGGTTCAAGTCAACCGCGGATATAGAATACAAATGAATAGCGCAATAGGTCCATATAAAGGAGGTTTAAGATTTCATCCGACGGTTAATCTTGGGATTTTAAAATTTCTCGCTTTTGAACAGATATTTAAAAACGCTTTGACCACGCTTCCGATGGGAGGCGGAAAAGGAGGTTCTGATTTTGATCCGAAAGGAAAATCTGATAACGAGGTTATGCGGTTTTGTCAGGCGTTTATGAGCGAATTATTTAGGCATATAGGACCGGATACCGACGTCCCCGCCGGAGATATAGGAGTCGGCGGCAGAGAAATCGGGTTTTTATTCGGCCAGTATAAAAAACTTGCAAATGAGTTCACCGGAGTTTTAACCGGCAAGGGAATAAAATGGGGCGGTTCGTTAATCAGACCGGAAGCCACAGGTTATGGTTTAATTTACTTTGTTGAAGAAATGTTGAAAACGAAGAAAGATTCGCTTGCCGGTAAGACCGTGGTTACTTCGGGTTCCGGAAACGTCGCTCAATATACTATTGAAAAATGTATCGAACTCGGAGCAAAAGTAGTTTCCGCTTCGGATTCAAACGGAACAATATTCGACGAGACAGGAATTACAAAAGAAAAACTTGAATTTATTAAAGAGCTAAAAAATATTAAACGCGGAAGAATAAAAGAATACGCGGATCATTACAAATGCAAATATTTTGAAAACAAAACCCCATGGTTTTTAAAATGCGACGTCGCTCTGCCTAATGCGACTGAAAACGAATTAAACGGCGAAGACGCTAGAGAATTATTGAAGAACGGATGCAGATGCGTTGCAGAAGGAGCGAATATGCCGTCGACTCCGGAAGCCCAAAAATTGTTTGTTGAAAACAAAATATTATACGCTCCCGGAAAAGCCTCAAACGCCGGCGGGGTTGCTACAAGCGGATTGGAAATGTCTCAAAACAGTCTGCATCTCAACTGGACGCGCGACGAAGTGGACGGCAGATTAAAAACAATAATGAGAAGCATTCACGAACAGTGCGTAATCTATGGAAAATCAGGAGATTTTGTGAATTATTTGAAAGGCGCGAATATAGCCGGTTTTGTTAAAGTTGCGGACGCAATGGCTGACCAGGGGATAATTTAACCCGAAAACTCCATAAGGATTTTGAAAAATTGTTCAGACAGCATAAAATACTTGCTTCAGACAATTTTTCAAAATCTTAAAAACATATGATTTACGGCTAAAGCCGTAATTTTAAAAAATTTTCGGGTTTTTAGAAGTTTTATCAAGCATACATCTATGTTTTGAAAAACTTCACTTTACGTCTAATGTATTATTAGGGTTTAATTCCAAAACCGTATGAGATTTTGAAGAATTGCCCGAACCATTTAAAAACACAGGATTCGGGCAATTTTTTAAGTGAACGGAATTTGACGCGGAGATTTTGTTACTATTCAAGCGCATTTTTAAAAACCGTTAAAACGGTTTATTTTTCGGATATTCTATCATTAACCCCGAAATTAATTGCCGGGTTGATAAAAAAACATACGTATTTTTCAAACCGTTTTAACTTAACGGTTTTATCACATCAGCTGAATAGTAACGAGATTTTTGGGTTAAAATGTTTTATTGCCGCTTATGAAATGCGGCAAAATTACTTGATATTTTTTTAATAATTTGTATTATTATTTTGATATGTTATCCAACTTAAATCAATTTTAAAAAGGTAAAAAAAATGGCTGAAATTACAATAAAATCCGGTTTGCACATTGACGATTACTGCTATAAAAAAATAACGGTTATTGAATTTACCGGCAGTATCACGGAACAGAATCTGACTCCGTTAAAAGATTCGCTGATAGCAAAATTCAATTCATATTGCGAGTATGTGGCTTTTGACCTCGCAAAAGTTCCGTTTATATCCACCGAAACTTTTAAGGAATTAATTGAATTGAATAAAAAACTTCGAATGTTGAATAAAAAAATATATTTGACTCATTTGCAGAAACCGGTTTTTAAATTTTTATCGGGCACCGCTATTCTAAACATTTTCAAAATCTGTGAAAACGAAGAACAGGTTTTTCAGGAATATTGCGCTGATAAAAACGTATCTGAAGAAGACGTCGAAGTCTTTTCGCCGGGAAATAAACTGAATAAATGGTATAACAAAATTCAGAAAATATTGCTTGACTTAAAAGAACAGCAAACTTCAAAATTCAATTTTATTCCGGAAGACGCAAACAATAATTTATCAGTTATAATAATATCGCGAAGTATGGTGCTGGGAAGAGGATTAAACGAGATAGCTTCAAAATATAGATTAACGCCTCATTCCATAAATTTTGACGCTATTCAGGACGCTGTCGGAAAATCGGAAAATCTCGCCGGTTATATTATTGACGGATACGGGGAATTCAATCAAATCTCGGCAATAATAACAAAAATAAGAAATGCGGAAGGAGATTTTTGCAAATCGCTTCTGCCTATAATTGTATCTTTGAAAAATAATATGCTTGAAGCGAACAAGATTATGAAATTGAACGATATGATTTATTATATTGTGGACGATTCGACGGACCGCGAATCTAAAATAATAAAAAAGATAAGAAACTTATATGAAAATATTGACAAAGTCGTCATTTATCTTACATTAAGCGTAAAATTTGAAATTACTACGGAAATATGCAATTTTGTTTTTACAAATAAAATTTCGGTTGAAGACGCGGAAATCTTTGACGCTTTTCTATCCGATTCTTTTGTGTTGAATTTATTAAAAGATATGTTCACTATTAATTTTAATTATTACGACTGTAAAGAAGCGGACGCTTTATTTTTTACTACGGTTGAGAATATAAGCAGAAAATATGAACAGTGCGTCCATTTTATAACCCGGCAGGATTGCCAGCTTAACGCGGGATTAAAAGCCATACCGCTTGATTTAAACGTCAATGTCCTCTAATAAAGATTTGCTTCGCATAATCGGAATAGATCCCGGACTTGGTATAACCGGATATGGAATTATAGACGCCGATTTCAGAAAACCTTTACTGCGCGAGGCCGGATGCATAAGGATACCAAAAAATCAATCGTTTGAAAAGAGATTGAAATACCTTTACGATGAAATTAATAACTTAATTAAATCTTTTTTGCCGGACGTTATGGTGGTGGAAGAACTTTATTCTCATTATAATCACCCGAAAACTTCAATCATTATGGGACATGCGCGCGGAGTGATTTTTCTTGCCGCGGCGGTTAACGGATTAAACGTAAAAAGTTTTTCGGCAAATAAAATCAAAATGTCGCTTACCGGAAACGGACATTCCTCTAAACTTCAAATTCAAAATATGATTAAAAACAGGTTTTCGCTTGATAAACTTCCGGAACCTCCGGACGTCGCCGACGCTATCGCGGCAGCTTTATGTTATTGCAATACGCTTAATTATTAAAAAGATGAATCTTATAAAAATCAACTACGGTTCGGAAACAGCCGAATTAAATATGTCGATTGACGCCAATCTCGCTGAAAAATCCGCGATTGAAGAAGTTTCTTTTTACAGAATCTACGGCTGGAAATCTCCGTCCGTAACTACCGGTTATTTTCAAAAACAGAACGATTCCATTAATCTTGATTATTGCAAAAAAAATAATATTCCGGTTGTAAAACGGCCTACCGGAGGCAAGGCGATTCTTCACGATAATGATTTCACGTTCGCAGTAATTATTAACAATAATTTATTAAATTTTTCAAAAATCGCAGATTATTATAGATTAACCAATTCGGCGTTAAACGCTTCTTTAAACGAGTTGAAAATAGGGTCTTTGATTAATATCAATAAACAAAAAATTAACGTCAAGGATCCGGTTTGTTTTAATCATACGTCAGATTATGAACTGGAATGGAATGGAAAAAAAATTGTAGGAACCGCCATAAGAAAATTCAATAAATGCGTATTAATTCAAGGAAATCTCCCGATGAAAATTAATTACAAGCTTTATTCGGAAATTTTTTATACGGAAGTAGAAAATTTACGGACTTCTTTTTGCGGTCTTAATGAAATAACGGCGGCGGAAAATATTAATTTAAAGTTTGGAGAAGATTTTATTGAAAAATTATCGGATATTTTTTATCGCAATTTGTCGAGTGAAATAAAAAAAAACGGGATTGTCAAATGACTATCCCGTTTTTTTTATAATATAAATGCGGAAAATTTCGGATTATTCCGACAACAAAATTATTTCGACTCTTCTGTTTAATTTTCTGCCTTCCGGCTTTGAATTGTCGCCCACCGGTTTAGTGTCTGCCCAACCGATTGCGTTGAATCTTAATTTTGAAATTTTACCTTTTGAAATAAAATAATCAATAACCGAAACTGCGCGCGAAGTCGATAAATCCCAGTTTGAAGTATATTTTGAATTGGCTTTGAACGGAACGTTATCGGTATGACCTTCAACGCGGATTTTTCTGTCCGGATATTTTTTTAAAATATCTATGACATTATTTAAAGCTGATTTTGACGTATCAAGCAAAGAAGCGTCTCCAAGTTTAAATAATACCTTATCGGAAAACGTAATTTGAATTTCTCCTTTAGCCGATTCCTTTACGTCGACTTGTTTTTGGTCAACGAGTTTAGACAATTCGCTTTTAATGCTGGAATTTTCATTGGCGAGCTTATCGATTTCTTCCTGAGATTTTGATTTTAATTGATTAATTTCGCTTCTTAATTCTTTATTCATTTCGGATAAATTAGCGATTTCAATTTCTTTCTGTTTTAATGCCGTCGCCGCCGCGGTTTCCTTTGACGATAAAGCTTGAGCTTCTTTAGTTGCGCTTGATTTTTCTTGATTTTTTAGAGCAACGTTAAGCTGTTCGATTTGTTTTTGCAAATCCGCATTCGAGGATTTGAGCGTTTCCGCTTCTTTTTTTAATTGATTGGACTGGGTTTGAAGTTTTTCGATTTCAGCGGATTTTGCCGAATTATCTGTTTGCGGAAGCGCCACAGCCGCTTTTTTATCCGCCGTTGTTTTAAGAGAAGCTATTTGAGCGTTAAGATTTTGTATTTGATTTTTTAAGTTATTTTCTGTAGCGTTAGCCGCGCTTAATTTTTTTTGAAGGTCGTCGTTAGGAGAAGTTGAAGCAGCCGCTTGTTTTTTCAAGTCTTCAATAGTTGCGTTGGAAGCAGTCAACTGTTTTTTCAAGTCTTCAACAGTTGCATTTGAAGCTGCTAATTGTTTTTTGATGTCCTCGCTTACATTTGAAGAATTTGTAAGAGCCGCTAATTGTTTTTTGAGGTCTTGGTTCGCCGCGTTAGCTGCCGATAATTGATTTTTTAAATCTGTTTCGGCTGTTTTTAAGCTCTCTATTTTTTTTGTTAATTCTTCAATTTTTGAATTTGAATTGTTTGCTTCTCCGATTTTTTTATTTAAATCCTGCAATTGAACCGCATATTTATCGATTTCAGATTGTTTTTGTTTTAACTCGTCTTTATATTTTTTTTCAATTTCAGACGCTTCATTTAGATTTTTAACGGTTTCACCTTGATTTTCAGAAACTTCTATAGTTTGAGCCGGTTTGATTTCAACATCGGATTTGGGTTTTGAGCCCGGAACTACTAAACCGGCTATTGCAAACAAAATAAAAATGCCAACTTGTATTCCCATAATAAACCTCCTAAATTTCCCGCCGCCCTTAAAATATTTTTAAATAAATTAATTAAATTTTTATGAGCTTTAACGCGAGCATAATTATATATTTTTATTAACAATATAAATATTACTAAAAAAAAGCAAGCCTTTTTTGCGGTTTGCTTTGAGCGGAGCGCGGTCAGAAATTGTTCCAATAAATTCAGGCAATTTTGAGTTCATATTGTTTCTTCAATTTATTAGACATGAACTTCCAAAAATCATCAAAATAATTG
>DAINAU010000114.1:0-14203 GCA_036733285.1 bacterium | reverse complement strand
CCGCTGATTTTCTTTCAACAACAAACGCCCTGACAGCTTCATATTGTTTCATTCTCGGATTAGAAATTTTAGTAAAGAAATGTTTTAAGTTCATATTTCACCTTAAAATTAGGATATATAAATGTTATATAAAACATTCATAATATTAGAATAAAAATATTCATTTGTCAAGTGTTATTTTATAAAAATTGCTAAAATATTGAGTTTATTGATAATAATATAAAGAAAATATTGAAATACCGGATAAGGTAAAAATTCGGGTATTAGAGAATTCTAATACAGATAAACTTAAATTTATGAACACAAAAATATTTTATAAGTTCAAAAGCGAAGTAACCTTGAGTTTAAACAATGATAGTATCAATATAGTATCATTATCAAAATCGTTTAAAATAAAAAAAAATTGAACGGTCTATCAAAATGCGCGGAATTATTAATGCAAAAGTATGTCTGCGTAGACGAATTGTCCGAATATTTTTTACAAAACGCGCAATCTGAAAATATTACCGATTTCTTTTATTTTTTCGAGATATTAAAGAAAAATAATTTTTTAGATACGGCGATATTTTCAGACAACGAACTTTTTGCCGAATACAGGACAATGGTTGAAGACGCTGAAATTGTTTTTAAAATAATCGGCGATTCAAAAAAATATGTCTTATCCGAATTTGCGTATTTTAGAAATTCAGAAAATCAGATTATTTTAGAATCGCCGCTGGCTTTCAGCAAAATAATTCTGCATAATCATTTATGCGCAGCGATTTTATTTTTGCTTTCCAAACCGGTAGATATTGAAACAATTCATAAAAATGTTGGTTTGTTGAATATTGAGATAATAAAAATGTTTTTGAATATGCTGTTTACCAATAATTTTATTAGCGAATACTGTGAAAATCAAAAAGACGATAATATTTTAAAACAATGGGAATTTCACGATTTGCTTTTTCATACGCTTAGTAGCCGAAGAACGGCAATCAATCCGAAAATTCAATAATGATAAACCGATTACAACCGATCATCTTGGCGAATTTTTATATAGAGCTGCGCGAGTGAAAAATATAAGAAACGCGGATATTACAAAAGCAAGGTATTATCAATCAAGCCAGAGACCGTATCCCGGCGGCGGCGCATGTTATGAACTCGAAATTTATCCGCTTATAAAAACTTGCGAAGGAATTGACGAAGAGTTATACTATTATCAGCCGCTGAAACATCAATTAATTAAAATCTCCGAACCGAATAATTTGACAGAAACATTGATTAAAAATGCGATATCAGCATCGGACTCCGAATGTTCGCCGCAGATATTATTTATTATTGCCGCGCGTTTTCAAAGATTATCGTGGAAATATGAGAGTATAGCGTATTCAATAGTTTTAAAAGACGCGGGCATACTTCTGCAAACAATGTATCTGACTGCGGCGGCAATGGAACTTGCGCCCTGCGCAATAGGCTGCGGCAATTCAGATATTTTCGCGAAAACAGCAGGTCTGAATTATTACGAGGAAACATCAGTCGCCGAATTTATGATTGGCGGAAAAAGTTAAAAAAATTCTAATCGAGATTTTATCAAAAATTTTTTAACTTTTGCATATCGGCTAAGTCAAATCACTCTCGGTTTTTCCTGAGCTCCGCTCAGGATATTTGCGGTTATGTAAAATTCCACCCCGTTCGCGATTGGAATATTTTAGAAATATATTATTTAATTCCGATAAAAAATCTTGAATTATTAAGAATATTGTGATAATATAAATTCAAAGTAAAATTGAAATTTTTTATAAACAACGGCGTTTACGGATTTTGCCATTTAAAATTTTTAAAATCCGTAATATTTGAATTTTGTTATTAAAAGGGGAAATGTAATGTGTGAAAACGAAGATAATGAAAAAAAAGAAAGCGGGTTCCGTCAATCCAACGATACTCTAAAAAAAACGAGAACAATTATAATTTGCGGAGAAATCACTCAAAAACTCGCTGAAAAAACCGCGGCTGAACTTCTATTCTTACAATCCGAATCGGAAACGGAACCGGTTAAAATAATATTAAACTCGCAGGGCGGGCACGTAGAATCGGGAGATACGATTCACGATATGATAAAATTTATTAAACCAAAAGTAATAATGATAGGAACGGGATGGGTTGCAAGCGCTGGTATAACAATATATCTCGGCGCCGATAAAAAGCGCAGATATTCGCTCCCGAACACAAGATACCTAATCCATCAACCGTCGGGCGGAATGCGAGGTCAAACCTCCGATATAGAGATCGAAACCAATGAAATTTTAAAAATGCGCAAACGGCTTAACAGGTTGATAAGCGACGCTACAGGTCAGGCGTATGAAAGAATAGAAAAAGATTCCAATAGAAATTTTTGGCTTAGCGCCGAAGAAGCGAAAGAATACGGAATTGTTGACAGCATTATTACCAACCTTGAAGAAATAAACAAAACTGTATAGACTGTAAACTTTTTATTTCCGGAAATACAAATGATAATTAAATCAGATATTGAACTCGCAGCGTTAAAAAAAATAGGTCGAATCGTAGGGCTCACTCTTTCAGAAATGATTAGCAAATTAAGACCTGGAATTACGACTGCCGAACTCGATAGTATTGGACGCAATTTTTTGGTTATGAACGGAGCAAAACCTGCGCCAAGTTCAGTTTATAATTTTCCGGCTGCCACTTGTATAAGCGTGAACGACGAAGCCGCTCACGGAATCCCCGGCAATAGAATAATAAAACAAGGCGATTTGGTTAATATCGACGTATCCGCCGAGCTTAACGGATATTTCGCAGATTCCGGAGCGACTACCGCCTTAGAGCCGGTTTCCAAACAAGCTTCGAATTTATGCAGAAGTTCGCTTACGGCTTTAAACAAATGTTTATCCGCTGCAAAATCGGGTTCGGCTATAAATCAAATGGGATTAATAGTTGAAAACGAAGCGAAAAAATACGGATTTAAAACTATTCAAAACTTATGCGGACATGGCGTTGGAAAATCATTGCACGAAGAACCGCATCACATTTTAAACTACTACGACCCGAAAGATAAAAAAAAATTCAAAAAGGGAATGGTGGTCGCAATAGAATGTTTTGTTTCGTCAAAAGCGACATACGTTGTTGATTCGCAAGACGGCTGGACATTAAAAACTCCGGATAATTCGCTTGTGGCTCAATATGAACATACGATAGTTATAACCGACGATCAGCCGATAATATTAACCAAAATATAATATTTTTTCAAACGAGGTTTTATCGTGTCGGAATTGCTTGATTATATTGAATCCAATAAATTCTGGTCAACCTATTTCAAAAACTCTCCCAACAGTATGTGGATTTCCGATTTATCGGGAACTATGATAAAAATCAACAAAGCATTCATAGAAATGTGGGATTTAAAAGAGGAAGACGTTATCGGCAAATATAATCTGTTTTCAGATAATATTTTAACCGAGCTCGGAATAAGTAAAAATCAGCTTGATCCCATTTTAAAAGAAGGCAAATCATTGAAATTTCAGGTTGGAAAATACGATCCTAAAATGATTGATAGAATTCATTTCAAAACAGGCCGGACGAGATCATTAGAAGTAACAATATCTCCGATAATGAACAACAATGATTTAATCATAGGGGCTTTGATTCAGCATTTTGATTTGACGGAAAAAAAAATATACGAGGAAAATCTCAATGAAATAAAATTCTGGCTGCAAAAGGCTCAGGAAGTCGCGCATATAGGCCACTGGATATGGAACTATAAAACCGGAAAAATATTCTGGTCAGACGAAGTCTACAGAATCTGCGAAGTTGAAAAAGAACATTTCATTCCTTCAATAGAAAAAATTGAAAAGAGCATTCATCCCGACGATTATAACGAGTATTTGATAAAAAAAAACAGTTTTTTCAATGATAAAAAAAATGCTTTTATGGAATATAGAATCGTTTTAAAAAACAATAAAATAAAATATGTGATAATCATTTCGGAAATTCTATTGAATAATAACGGAGAAATTGAAAATATTATCGGAACAGTTCAAGATATGACAGATTATAAAAAACTACAGTTCCAACTGATTCAATCGGAAAAACTTTCGGTCGCCGGTCAGCTTGCCGCAGGAATAGCCCACGAATTTAATAATCTGTTAGCTATAATAAAAGTCAATTTAAAATTAATTGATATGTCGAAAAATAATGAGTTGCCGGACGAATTGAAAGAGATATGCGATACGATAAATAACGCCGTGAACCGCGGAGCCGACATAGTTAAAAATATGATCGCATTCGCAAAACCGGCAGAACCGAAAAAAAATTATTTTTTTGTTGAGGAAATATTAGATGATGTTTTAAATTTGCAAAAACAGCAATTTCAATTGGAAAACATTTATATTGAAAAAGAGTATTCGAATAAAAAAAAGATTTACGCTGACCGTTCTCAACTTCAGCAGGTTTTTTTAAATATGATAATTAATTCCAGACAGGCGATACTCGATAAAGGCGCGGGAAAAATCCGCATAACTACAGAATATAAAAACGGAAAAATCATTATAAAAATTCAAGACAACGGAACCGGAATCGACAAACAGAATCTTTCAAAATTATTCATTCCGTTTTTCACGACTAAAACAGAAAAAAACTTAAGCGGCGCCGGATTGGGATTAACTATTTCTTTGACTATAATCAATAATCACGGGGGTAATATTTTTGCGCAAAGCGAAAAAAATATCGGAAGCGTTTTTACTATAGAAATGCCGATTCAAGAAAACATGCAGGTTGCTTCAAATATGACCGGTTCTGATTTTTTAAAAAAAAATAAAGACGAGGGGTTATTGAACATTCTGATAACAGACGACGAAAAAGATTTTGTAATCCCAATAGCCAGGATTTTAGAGAAATGCAATTGCATCGTTACAAACGCCAACACCGGAAAAGAAGCTTTGAATCTCGTTAAAGAAAAAAGATTCGACATAATTTTTCTCGATATGTATTTGCCTGATTTTTCCGGAAAAGTTATTTATAAAAAAATCCGCGAATTCGACAAGGAAACTCCCGTGGTATTTATTTCAGGACAAGTAGGTTTTGAAAAAGATTTAACCATTGATTCCGGCGTTGCGGCTTATATTCAAAAACCTTTCGATATATCCGAATTATTAAAAATATTGGACGATATAAAAAAAAATAAAAAGAACTCCGTCGTATAATTCCGGCGTTACAGTTCAGCGATAAAATTAAAACGGTTTATCCTTTACCGGAAAAGGATTAATGGCAAAAATTATACGGTTGTCATTTTCCGATGAAATTCGACTTATGGAATCCATCTTTTTAAAATTTCCCGCAAAGTTCCATCCCGCTTCATTTCATCAAAAGTTTCCCTCCATAATTCGATTGTTTTTTCAGGAGTTCCTTTTGATATTGAAACATAAAACTCATATTTTTTTAATGAAAGAATTTTTTCAAGGTCGTCAATAGAAAAGCCGGCTTTATTAAAAATGTCCGGAGCGGTCATATCAGTAAAAACTCCCGCTTCTACGGTTCCGTCAAACAACCATTTCGCGCATTCGACCGGCGACGGAGTTTTAGAAAGGTTTTGAAAATTTTCCTTTTGCAGCAGTTCTTGAGAAAACCATCCGTTAACCGTTCCTATGGATTTAAATTTTTTGGCGTCGTCAAGCGATTCCGCTTTTAAACCGGAACCCTTTTTCACGTATAAATTATCATTATAACTTCCAATCGGACCAAGCCAATGAAACAAATTTTCGCGTTTTTCAGTGCGCGTAGTGGAAAAAAGAATCACGTTAGGATTTATCAATGCCATTTGATAAGCGTCGTCCCAATACATAAGTTTTATATTATTCGGCATATTCAATCTTTTAATTATTTCTTCAACTATTTCTACTGCAACGCCTGACATTTTCCCGTTTTTTTCAAATGTAATCGGAGGATAATCTTCGGTAACCAATTGTAAAATATCCGGAATAAAATAATCAAAATCCGGATATGCTTTTTTATAATATTCCTTAAAAGAACGGTTTTTCTTCATATCGTCAATCTTCTTCTGCCACATTTCAACAACCGTATCCGGAGCGTTTATATTGAACGCGGCATAAAGCAGCGAAGTGCTTAATGTAAAAACTTTTTCAATTTCCGAGAGATTTTTTGAAAGAATCTTCATAAAAACCGGAAAAGCGTAAGAATTTGAAGCGTATAAGTCAATTTCCTTATTAAACAATTTTTTTATTGCGTCATAATCGTTTTCAACGTAGACAAGATTTTGAAAAGCCGCTTTTTTAAGTTGTTGTTCATTAAAATAATCTTTCAACACTCCTATAGATTTTATTTTTTTCAAATCATCCGCGTCTTTTATTTTTATATCTGATTTTTTTAAAGCAAAAAAAGAATTATCGACGCTTCCAATCGGTCCCGCCCATTTAAACAAATTTTTTCTTTCTTCATTTAAAGCCGTAGAAAAAAGTATCGCATTTGTTTCTTCAAGAGTTTTTTTATACGCCGCGTCCCAAGATAAAATTTCAATCTTATCCGACGAATTAAAGGATTTCAAAATTTCATTTACTATCTCAATATCCGGAGCTATAACTTCGGTTTCTCCATTATAAAAATATACCATCGGCTCTTCGGTATAAATCTTAAATCCCGATATTTCCAGATTAGCTTCGTTATCTGCGGCGTATAATCCAATATTAAAAAAAAATATTAATACAATAATAATTTTTATTTTATTTTTAAATGTAAACATTACATACTCCAAAAAAAATTAAAGATTTAATAAATCCGGTTTTTGACATAAATAATTATATGTTTCTGGAATTCCCATATCTATAAAAAACGATTGACATTTAAACCCGTAAATTCCTTTATCGATAAGTTTCGGGAACACATCTCTTTCAATAGAAAATTTAGGCTGGTCATAAAAATCAGCGAATGTTCTATTCAGAATGTAAGCTCCGGCATTGATGAAACCCGAACCCGCGTTGTTTTTTTCGGAATATCCGATTATCCGCGAGTCGTTTGAAGTTATTACAGTTCCGAATCTTGAACAATCATTTACTTGAACAAGCGCAAGCGCCGCCAAAGTTTTTTTTTCCAAATAAAATTTTTCGAACGCGGCGACGTCAATTTTAAAATACGAATCTCCATTCATAACGAAAACGCGTTCTTCATCAACCGCATCCAGAGCTTTTTTTATTGCGCCTCCGGTGCCAAGCGGCTCTAATTCGACGGAATAAGAAATATCCGCGCCAAGCCATTTGCCGTTTTTAAAATATTCTTCGATTATTCCGGTTTTATATCCAGTCGACAGAATAATTCGTTTTATTCCCTGTTTTACAAGACCTCGAATAATATATTCAAGAAAAGGCTTGCCAGCAACCGGCGCCATCGGCTTGGGAACATCGTCGATTACCCGTTTCAAACGAGTTCCAAACCCGCCCGCAAGAATTATCGCATACATAATAATATAAAAACAAACGCCATTCAGCCGAGATGATAAAAACTATTCAACCTTGATAACGTAAAGTGAAGTTTTTCAAAATTCTAATACGGTTTTCAGGTTAAACGTTTTTCTAAACTAAAACTGAACAACAATCAATATAAAGTTAAGATATATTAATAAAATTCTGCGACAAAATATATTTCATTTATTAAAATAATCAAGAAAAAAATATTATTTTTAATCCGTTAAAAAATAAAAAAAAATATTGACAAATAAGAATAACTCTTATATAGTAGTCAAATGAATAAACGGAAACAAACTGCGCTGAACGCTATAAAACAAATTCTTCACAACGCCGGATTAAGAATAACGCCTCAAAGAGTCGTCATATATTCGGCGGTTCTTAAATGCGCAAATCATCCCTGCGCCGAAAAAATCTATAAAGCGATAAGTTTGGAGAATCCGAATATTTCTTTTGATACGGTAAACCGGACTTTAATAAGTTTTGCAGAAAGAGGCATTTTCAATATTGTGGAAGGGTATCATACGGCAAAATGTTACGATCATAATACGGTTGAACACAATCATTACAGATGCGTAAAATGCGGCGAGATTTTCGATTGCTGGTTCAAACCTTATAATAAACTCGCTACGCCGGACGATATACCCGAAAATTTCGCAGTAAAAAGAAAAAAAGTTATTATTGAAGGCGTTTGCGGAAAATGTAAAAAAATTTATTCATAATAGGAGGTTAGAATTATGGGAAAACGAGGCATTGAGATAATCAAGCTCGACGTAAAGAAACTAATTAAAACGCTTAATCAGGCATTATGCGAAGAATGGCTCGCGTATTACCAGTATTGGATTGGGGCGCGGGTTATGGAGGGGCCTATGAGAAGCGAAATTGAACCCGAGCTTCTTCTTCACGCCACTCAAGAATTAAACCACGCCACGCTTGTAGTAGGACGCATTATTCAATTGGGCGGAACTCCCGTTTTGACTCCGGCAGACTGGATGAAACTCAGCGGCTGCGCATACGACGCTCCAGTCGATCCCTATATTGAAGAAATTCTTAAACAAAATTTAAAAGGCGAACGCTGCGCTATCGAACGTTACAAAGGAATCGCGGATTTTACAAACGGCATAGACCATTCTACGCATCAAATGGCCGTTAATATTTTAAACGAAGAACTTGAACACGAACAAGACATCGAAGACTGGATTAATGATATTGACAGAATGAAAAAAGATTTAAAAAAAATGAAAGTTTAAACGATGATATTTTGTCGTTATTCAGCCGATATAATAAAAGCGTTAATAAGTATTATTAGTATATTATCAATAATTTCTTGCATTTACGGCAAGAATATTTTTTTTTAAAGCGCTTTGAAATCGATATAAACTACAGCGTTTTAGCGCTTTTTTTAATCTTCAACTTTTAAAAAGTTGAGAAAATCGCAAAACGATTTTCGAATATTAAAGGAGGAATTTTTATGTCTGAATTAAAAGGTTCAAAAACGGAAAAAAATTTAATGGCGGCTTTTTCAGGCGAATCTCAAGCGCGGAATAAATATAATTATTTCGCTAAAGTCGCCAGAAAAGAAGGTTATCATTATATCGCGGATATTTTTGACGAAACAGCTTTAAATGAAATGCAGCATGCGAAAGACGAATTCAAATTTCTGAACGGTATCGGAAATACCGCTGAAAATTTAAAAGAAGCTATGGACGGGGAAAATTATGAAACCGTAACTATGTATCCGGAATTCGCTAAAACCGCGGCTGATGAAGGATTTAAAGATATCCAAGCGTTATTCAATCAGATTGCAAAAGTCGAGGCGCATCACAGAGAAAGATATAAAAAACTTCTTGCAAAAGTTGAAAACGGAACATTTTTCAAGAGCGAAACTCCAGTTAAATGGAAATGCTCAAAATGCGGTTATATAGTCGAAGGCAAAGAACCGCCGGCAAAATGTCCCTGTTGCAAACATCCGAAAGAATATTTCGGTCCTGAAACCATATAAACCAAATACTTTGTTTTAAAAAGTCGGTTCAGGGGACAACGTTGTTTAATCTGAAAACCGTATTAGAATTTTGAAAAATGTTTAAAGTATGAAAAAAATTGACTTTGAGAAATTTTTCAAAAGCATTAAATTTCAGATTGAATTTTTTAAGTTTTTTATCGTCTTAAAATTCAACCCCTTCAGGGTTAATAGATTGCATCCCTCAGGTTGTCTGCGCTCCGCGCAGACAACCTGAGGTTATGTAAAATTCAACCGCTTTCGCGGTTGGAGTATTTTAGAATAATATTATTTTATTATTATATGTTGAAAAACTTATGCGCGTTTATATGATAATTATATCCGCCGAATATTAACAAAACCGCAGCAATTGAATTTTCAAGGAAATTTTTTTATGGAAAAAGATTCGAAATTAAACGAACTTATATATGTGGTCGGCCATAGAAATCCGGATACCGACTCAATCGTTTCAGCCATAGCATACGCCGAATTAAAAAAAAAAATTGGTTACACAAACATTCGAGCCGCAAGAGCCGGCATACTTAATTTTCAGACGAGTTATATATTAAATAAATTGAACGTCAAGCCGCCGGTAATCTTGAACGATATTAAAACGAGAGTGGCGGAAGTAATGATACGGGATATTATATCGATTCATAATTACGAACCGCTTCATAACGCGCTTGTCAAATTCGAAAAATTCGGAATAAGGTATCTGCCTGTCGTTGATTCGGAAAAAAAACCGGAAGGATTATTGACGCTTTCTATTGTTACAAATAATCTGCTAAAACTTTTCAGTTCCGACAAAATCATAACAAATATAAATTCGATTTGCGAAGTAATATCCGGAAATTTATTAAACCGATGTTCCGATATTACAAAAGACGAAGAGTTTGAAATAATTCTTACAACCGGCTCCATAAACGCTTTTAAAAAAATGATTTCCAAGAATCCCGATATTCCAAAAATAATAATTACAGACGACAGATACGATTTGCAGAGAATAGCTTGCTCTTACAATTCCAAAGCGATAATACTTTCCGAAAACTGTCCTCCGTCAAAAACAATAACGAAACTCGCGTCAAAAAAAAATATAACGCTAATCTCAACATCATCAAACACATCCAGAATAGTGTTTCTGCTTAAACAATGCATTCCTGTAAAATATATTTATTCAAACGATTTTAAAACTATTTACTATAAAAAAACCCTCGAAGAAGCCAGAGGCATCGTGGAAAAGGACAAGGTAAAAGGAATAATGGCGCTTGACGAAAACGGCAAACTGAACGGAGTCATAACAAGAAGCGTTTTTTTAAGAAAGAATTATAAAAATATTATTCTTGTAGATCATAACGAACCGACTCAGACGCTCGAAGGAATAAACGACGTTGAGATACTTGAAATCGTAGATCATCATAGAATTTCCACTTTCCAAACCATTAAACCGATTACATTTATTAATCTGCCGGTGGGTAGCGCCTCGACTATTGTCGCTATGCAATACAGAAATTCCGGAGTTTCTCCTTCCGCAGTCATAGCAAAATTATTGATAGCCGGAATTCTTTCCGATACTGTAATATTAAAAAGCCCGACTACAACTGATATTGATAAAAAAATGATCAAATGGCTTAATTCTTTTGCAAATATTGATTATATCCAATTCGCGGAAGAATTTTTTAAAGCCGGTTCGGTTATAAACGATAAAAATATTAAAGACGCCGTATTGTCCGATTTTAAAACATTCGATATGAACGAAAATAAAATAGGAATAGGACAAATTGAAACAGTAGGAATGCCTCAAGTATTGAAATACAGAAAACGTATATTTGAAATATTAAATTCCGAATTCAAATCAGGCAAGTTTAATTTGATAAGTCTGCTTGTTACAGATATTTCGGCGCAATCAAGCGTATTATTCGCTATAACAGACGACAAAATTAAAAGGCTTCTGCCCTGGCCGGAGCTTGAAAAAAATATATTCGATTTGAAAGGAATACTTTCAAGAAAAAAACAAGTTGTCCCGGCATTATCGAGATTATTCGTTTAATTCAAAATTTATTCTAAAGCGTTAAACCCGAATAATGTAAAATGAACTACCTCGCAGTAAGCTGCGAGGTATCAAAGAAATTAAGAAATATGGAATCGAAGCAAGCTTCGGGGAATTAACCCTAATCTCTTATTAAACCCTGATAGCGCATTAAACATTAAGTGAAGTTTTTCAAAACATAATTGCATGTTTGTTAAAACTTCTAAAAACCTGAAAACTGCCGAGTAAAAATTAATGCTTTTGAAAAAACGCTCAAAATCAATGTTTTTCCTTACTTTCAGCAATTTTTAAAATTCTATTGCAGTTTTCAGGTTAAAACGATTTTAGTTGTTGTATTGAAATCAACCGCCGCCAACAAAAGAAAAAATATTCAAAATATCATTATCGGCGATTTGAAAAGAACCATATTCTTCAATGTTAACTATTTTAGAATTGCATTCTATCACTAAATTTCCGGATTCAAGCGAATAGAGTTTCAACAAATCTTTTAAAACCATATTGCTTGAATCCAAAGTCCTTTTTAACCCGTTAATCGTTATTTCCATAACAAATATATGAACCGCCTCGCAGCAAAAGCAAACCAAACTGCGAGGCGTATTGATGAATTAAAAAAAAATTAAATTTCCGAAACAAACTTCAAGGTATTAATCGAAATAAGATTAAAAAACAAAATTTGCAATTGGTAAAACTAAAAACGGATAATTATAATTATGTCCGCTTTTATTAATATTTATAAGTTAAAAAATTATATTATATTATTGTTGTTTTATCAATTTAATTAAACTTTTAGCGGCGGTTTCAGGACCTTTTTGTTCAAATCCTTCGACGCCGAGCTGAGTTTTTATTTCGCCGACTTTAACGTTGAATTCCTTAAATTTTGAAAAATATTTTTTCGCGATTTTATCATGCAGCGTTTTATACTGAACCGCTCCAAAAGGATTGGAAAAATAACTTGTCGTAATACCGGATTCGTTTGTAGTGCCTTTAGCCATTCTTTTGCCTTCTTCGAAAATTTCATACGCGTCCATAGGATTGTCGAAAATTTTAACGACGTCGTCTTCGTTTGAAGGTTTATCATAGTTATTCGCATAAAGAATCATATCGATTTTATGCGGCGAAGATACTGTAAAATAATCGGCAAACGGAATTATTACCCTTGCGTTTTTTGTATTTGGATTCATAAATATCGCTCTGTCAATAGCGTTGTACGCATATCCCGGGTCCAAATCGTCAAGCCGCACAAACGCCCCTATTTCAGCGCCGACCGCGACGCATTCTTTATTTGCAAAAAACACGCTTCCCATATCGTCTATATATATCTCAAGCGATTTCAATTGTTTTTGAAGTTTATTAAGCGCTTCGAGGGTTTCGGATTTACCGGCGCCGCTGTCGCCGATAAACATTATATTCAGGGATTCGCCTGATTTCAACGAGATTTTGGCGAAAGCGCCGTGAATCGGCAAATTGTTCTCTTTGATGCAGATAATATTATGAATCGTTAAAATCATTTTTTTCATATAACCGAAGTAATCGACAATTTCCGATTTCGGAACGCAACCGATAGGCATATTCAAAACATCGTCTTCATATACGAGCCCCGCATGATTGCCGTTGAACAGATTTTCTTCCAATCCGAAAACCACGGCTCCGTCCGGTTTTTCAGAAAGTTTTTCCACGTCTGCGAGTTCCATTAGATTTGCGAGACTTGCTCCGAGATGAAGAAAATCAGGATGCGTATAAACGTGAATAAAATAATTTCCCACCATTAATGGAAAACAAATAAATTCGGAAAATTTACTCCGCGATTTTTTCAAAAGATTTTCTTCCGTGATTTTTGTTAGTCCGGTTCTTTTATTCTGCAAGGTGTAATAAATAACCGGATGAAGAAGCGAAACAAACCAAACCGTTTTAACCGATTTGAATTGTTTATAAGCTTTAGCGAACGGCGTTTCAATAGTTTTCGTTAAAAAAGAACATTCGGCCGAAGCCGTTATCTGTCTGAAAACTTTATTTCTGTCAACCGCAATATTTTCGTTGATTTGTCTAAAAAGATTTAATATGGTTAATTTTAAGGATTCGTTGCACTCGCAGAACTCGTATTTTTTTATCGCCCTTGCCGTTTGATTTTCAGGAAAAGACTCATGTTTAATCATAAATCTATTGTGGGATCTCCAGAAATCATAAAATTTCAACGTAAAATGTTTTATTAAATATCTATTTTCAGCAAGGAAAGAAAAACCGGTTTTTTTATATATTTTTTCTTGTTTTAAAGGAAATTGGGAAAGCAGCGAAAAAAACAAAATCAAATTATCAATCTTATTGGATCTAATATTATTCAATAATTCGGTTATATGCTCGTCGTTTTTAGATTGTTCTAAAAACTTGATAAGCGTTTTTTTAAAAATGGCTCCGTTGATAAGGTCGGAATAATTTCTACAGATATAATTTCCATCGATAACAATATTTTTTTGATACATTCAAAAGCTCTCCTTAATGCTATTAGATTATAATATAGGGAAATAATTTTCAGATATTAAAACCGCTTAATTGATTTGTCAATCCTTCCGAAATCTGTTTTAATTTTTGCGCCGATTCGGTTATGGTTTTGGTATTAAGATAAGCGTTCTCGGTAGAATTGGTGATAGTTTCCATATTAGACGTAATATCTATTGTAGTTTTAGTTTGTTCAGA
>DAINAU010000113.1:0-14208 GCA_036733285.1 bacterium | reverse complement strand
AGCTTTTCTGTAATGCCATTTTCCTCTAATAAAATATTTTATTCTTTAATTCTGGGTTTTCAGGATAAAACGCTTGACAAAACCCGCTGGTTTTAGTAGTATCTTATAAAAAAAAAATTTGCATTTATATCAAAGATATTTTTTTTAGCATACTAAAACATAATAAAAATACAGTGTTTTTGCGACTTAAAAAAAGAATATTTTAGATTTTCTGATTTTTTTAAGCGGGCAGCTTTCAATTGGAATGACTGCCTGTTTCCGGCGAAATTTTGTTTTGTAAAAATAATCGAATGATAACGAAATCATTCGATTGGAGGCTAATTAAATGACTATTCGGAAAAAAATATCGTGGTCTGAACCGGACATAAGCGTTGAAGATAAAAAAATATTGAAAGACGTTATTGATTCGGAATGGTATTCGCAAGGAAAATATTCGAAATTGATTGAATCCGAGATTTGCAAATATACCGGCGCGAAACATGCGGTATTCGTCAATAACGGCACTTCCGCGCTGATTGCCGCGTTTATGATTTCAGATTTGAAACAGGGAGACGAGGTGCTTGTCCCGTCGTTCACTTTTATCGCAACCATAAACAGCTTGATTTCTCAGGGTTTAAAACCGGTATTGGTCGACTGCGATTCTGAGACTTTCAATGTAACCGCTGATAATTTGAAAGAAAAACTTACAAGTAAAACGCGCGCAGTCCTTGCGGTAGATGTATACGGTATGCCGTTTGATATTGATGAAATTAAAAAATTTTGCGGCGAACATAATCTGATTTTAATTGAAGACGCGGCTGAAGCTCTCGGAGCAGCTTATAAAGGAAAAAAAATCGGAGGCTTTGGGCATACGACTATTTTCAGTTTCCATATAGCAAAGATATGCACTTCAATTGAAGGCGGAGCCATCGCTACTGATTGCGAAGAAGCATACAATAAATTAAAAATGATAAGAGAACACGGTATGCTGAAAAAATATGATTATGAAGTGTTCGGTTTGAATTTCAAATCAACCGATATCAACTGCGCTCTTGGTTACAATCAATTATTGCGCATTGAAAAATTTCTTGAACACCGTCATAAAATTGCGGATAGATATTATTCTAACCTTAAAGGAATTGCCGGTTTTCAGACGATTCCGGAATATGTCGACTCGCATCCTTATATGATTTTTGGCACGCTCGTTGCCGCTGAAAAACGCGATATTTTAAATAAAGCGTTAAATGACGCCGGCGTTGAAACGCGGATATGCTGGCAGCCTTGCCATAAACAACAGTATCATTCAAATTTGTTCAAAGATATAAAACTGCCGGTTTCCGAAAATATCTATAGTAAAATATTGAATCCGCCGATGAGTAATCGTTTGACAATAGAAGATACAGATTATATCTGCGATATTTATAAGAAAATTTTAAAATAAAAAATTATGAAAATATTGATTACAGGTTCTGAAGGTTTTATCGGTTCGCATTTGAAAAATCATTTTGCGGGCAAATATGAAACGCTTGGTCTTGACTGTAAAATATCGGTTTTTCACGATATTAGACACATAAATTATGTTTCAAAATTTGTTACTGATTTTAATCCCGATATTATTATTCATCTTGCCGCAAATCCGGACGTCAGCGCAAGCACTGTTTATCCGCAAGAAGATTTAATGTTGAATGTAAATGGCGCTCTTAATATGCTCGAACTCGCGCGGAAAATCAATGTCAAGTTATTTATATTTACATCGAGCGCCTGCGTTTACGGCGAAACTACAGTCGAGAAAATCAACGAGAACCATGCCGTCTGTCCCAATTCGCAATACGGCGTTGGTAAATTCGCGGCTGAAGAATATTGCCGTTTGTATTTCAGAAAATATAATCTGCCCACCGTTATATTCAGACAGTTTAATATGTATGGAGCAGGACAAAATTGCAATTTTGCCATACCTAATCTTATACGCAGGATTAAGGAATGCAATGATGAAAAATTGATGCTTTACGGTTCGCCAACGGATGCGCGCGATTTTACGAACGTGAAAGATTTATGCAGAGCGTTTGAACAGGCAATAAAAATCAAACCAGCCGGCGAAACATTTAATATCGGTTCAGGCAAAGAATTCAAAATTTTTGATATTGCCTCTGAAATAAAAAAACTATTGAACAAGAATATAGAATTGTATTATGATAAACGAATACTTGACGGCAAGATTTCGCGGCTCTGCGCAGATACGTCGAAAACAAAAAGAGTTTTAAATTGGGAACCGAATATAACTATAGAACAAGGATTGAAAGAACTGTTAGTATAATTATGGAAAATCAAACGCAATCAAATTTATCTTCAATAAAATCTATTATCTCAACAATAATTGATTTTACAAAGATTTATTTATTCGGTTCTCGTAGTCGTGAAGATTATGAAAATGAAAGCGATTATGATTTACTCATTGTAATCAAACAAAATATTACTGGTTATGACAGAATAAAATTAATGACTGAAATAAGAAAAAAACTTGCTGAAAATAAAATTGATGCGGATATTATCATTAAAACAAATGAAGAAATTAATGAATATAAAAATATACCGGGACATATAGTTTCAATTGCTTTGAATGAGGGTTATACTATATGACTATTCAGGAATATATTAAAAATTGGATTGCTATCGCAGATGAAGATTTATTAGCGGCTGAACGCGAAATGCAATTTTCTGAGCCAATAACACGCGTAGTTTGTTTTCATTGTCAGCAATCAGTGGAAAAATATTTTAAGGCATATTTATTATTAAATAAAACACAAATAAAAAAAACTCATAATTTGGAAACTTTGCTTGAAATTTGTATTAATTTAAATTCAAAATTTAAATATGTTGATGTGGGAAATTTATCAAGTTATGCTGTTCAAGTTAGGTGCCCCGATGATTTTTATATTCCTTCAGTTGAAGAAGCAAAAGAAAGCATTTTAATAACTAAAAAAATCAAAGAATTTATATTGCCATTAATAAAGAAATGTTATGAAAACAATTAGGAATTTATCAAACTCAGATATCTCAGAACTTACTGATTTTTTTTTAAAACTCAAAGCGCCTACTTATTATTATTGGAACAGGTTCGGCGAACTTTACGAAGAATCTAAAGCGCGTAAAACAGCGGAAATACAATGTAATATCAAGCCCGCTGACGAAATCGGCTGGGTCTATAATGAAGACAATATTATTATGGGGTATGCATATCTAAGATTTTTCCCTGATAAGGAAATAAAAAAATATACGACATCTTTAGGTATTGTGGTAGCCGACGAATATCAGAATAAAGGCATTGGTAAGAAATTAATGAATGAATTACTTAATTATTCAAAACAAAATAATTATAAAAAAGTTTGGCTTGCGACTTATACCGATAATATTCGAGCTTTGAAAATGTATAATAATCTCGGGTTTGAAATCGAAGGCATTTTTATGTATGACGAATATTTTGGCGGCAAACCGCGTCATGTTGTTTCAATGGCGCTCTTTTTGTCGGATGATTGCAAAAATTCCAAAATCGAACGTATAAATTTTATCAAACAGATAGAAAATTGATAAGCAACGCTTTTTGGCGTTTGAAAATATTTTCACGCGAATTTCGCGAATTTTCACTAATAATTGAGAATTAAGAATTGTGAATTAGTTCTAAAGTTTAAAAGTTTTAAAACCGGCAACGGATGACTGACGACTGAAGTTTTTAACGTTTTAGCATTTTATAAAACTCACAAAAGTTTACCTTAGTTTCCTGTGAAAAAATAAACGGAGAATGGATGTGAATGAATATATTTTTTAGCGTTTTATAATTTTGTGTCTTGGTGTCTTTGTGGCAAATATATTTTAAACTTAAAAAAAATATGGAAAAATATTTATTATGTTGACAGTAGTTATACCGACATTAAACGAATCGAAAAATCTTGAAATCCTGCTGCCGCAGCTTAAAAATTACTGCGAAGAAATCATTCTTGTTGACGACGGCAGCGTTGACGATACTATTGAAACAGGCAAAAAATTCGGCTGCAAAATAATCGAACGAAAAACAAAGTTTGGCGTTGGTTCCGCTGTAATTGACGGGGCGCGCGCAGCGGCAGGCGATGTTGTAGCGATCGTTGACGGCGATTTGAGTCATCCGGTTGAAGTATTGAAATCAGTTTATCTTATAAACGAAAATATTGTTGACATTGTCAAATTCTCGCGATTCATAGCCGGCGGCGGCATGGATAATAAACTGCGCTGGATTTTACAAGGATATTATAATAGAATAATTAATATTTTAGCCGGAACCAGAGTATCAGATTTTACCGGCGGATTTATGATGGCGCGTAAAGATTGTTTCATATATCGGAAACCATCGATTGCCGTTCACGGCGAATGGATTATTGAATTTATGCTTAATAATAAAAAAAAACGAATATCGGAAGTTCCCTACATTTACGGATATAGAAAATACGGCGAATCAAAATTTTCTGGAAAAAAAGATTTCAGCCGTATGATTAGATATTTTTATTATCTTTTTTATTATCATTTTTATTTATTATTTAACAATTAAAATGGCTAAAATAGTTTTTATTCAAAATATTAAATATCCCTTTTTTGGAGTAATGTCTATTTCGGCATTATTAAAAAAATATAATCATTTTGTCGATGCGTTTATTACTGATAAAATAAATGAAGAAATTTTAAATTTCCTTAAAGTTAATAATCCTGATTACATTGGATTTTCAATAATGACAGGGAATCATATTTGGGCAATTAATTCTTCTGAAATAATTAAAAATAATAGCATCCTTTCAAAAATTATATTTGGCGGCGTCCATCCGACAATATTTCCCGAAATAATTGAAAATAAAAATGTTGATATAATTTGTCAAGGAGAAGGAGAATATCCGCTGCTGGAATTATTGAATAATAGCGATAAAAAAATATTTAAAACGAATATCAAAAATTTGTGGTTTAAAGATGAAAATGAAATAATAAAAAATGATTTGCGATCCCCAATGGAAAATTTAGACGAATTACCTTTTCCGGATAGAAGTATTTATTATAAATATAAATATTTTATTACTAAAAATGCCGAATTTAATTCGTCAAGAGGTTGCCCTTATATTTGTTCATTTTGTTCAAGTAAAATTATTAATACTATTACAGGCAGGAACAAAAAAAAGTATTTTACAACTAAATCTCCCGTTTATTTTGTTACAGAAATTGAAAATGCGGTAAAACAATATCCTTTTATTAAAAGAATTAATTTTATTAATGAAGTTTTTAGTTATGATGATAATTGGTTTTATTCTTTTCTTGAATTGTATGTATTAAAAATAAAATTGCCTTTTGTTGTTTTTTTACGAGTTGATATGATTGATGAAAAGAAAATTAAAACTTTACAAGAATCCGGTTGTGAGCTTGTATTATTTGGAGTTGAATCGGGTAATGAAAAAATCAGAAAAAAAATATTAAAAAAAAATATTTCTGATAAAGCGTTTATTGACGCTTCTAACTGGTTTCATAAATATAAATTAGATTTTATAACAAGCAATATTGTTGGTTTGCCATCTGAAAATCTTGAAGAAGCTTTGGATACTGTAAGATTTAATATTTTATTGAAGCCGGAAATAACAGTTTGTTCTCTGCTAATGCCTTATCCAAAAACAGATATTACCGATATGGCTTATGAGCAAGGTTTAATCCCTTTAATAAATCCAAACGATATAGATTTGACATTTTATAAGGATACTATGTTAAATCTGCCTCATAAAAAAGAAATTGTAAATTTACAGCGTTTATTTTTAATTTTCAGCAAATATCCATTTGTTTTTTATTGTTTTAAAAACGTATTATTAAAAGCTCCTAATAATATAATTTTTGACTGGTTATTTCTTTTATCTTATTTTTTTTATCAAAAAATAATGTATCAAAGAAATTATTTTGAAACTTTGAAATTTGGATTAATGAATTTTAAATTATTTAAAAAATGATAATATGAGAAGATTTGTTTTAATATATTAAATTCGGAGAATCCAAATTCTCAGGTAAAAAGGACTTCGTCCGTATGCTCAGATATTTTCGGTTTATTATGATTTACCATAAGAAAATAACTTTGAAAATGTAAAATAAAATAATTAGTGTCATACCGCCGAAATATCGTTAATTTGTTTCGGAAATTTAATTTAAACAGTTATTCATAAATATAAATTTTATGAGGAAAAAAAATTTATTGCTTAATCCGCCGGCGTTTGGCGGGAAAAGATTTATACGGTCGGGTTATTGCAATTCAGTTTCAAAAGGCGGATATTACTGGGCTCCGATTGATTTGCTTGCGCAGAGCGGGATTTTAAAAAATGATTTTGATATTCAAACACTCGACGCCTGCGTTCAAAATTGGACTGAAGAAAAAACTATTGAATATTTGAAAAATACATATCCGGACGGTTTTGACGGACTATTTTTTATTACCAGTTTGGCTTCTAAAGATTACGATTTTGCATTTATAGAAAAACTGCGGAAAAATATCAGGGTTGATAGAATATTATGCGGCGGCGGTTATCTATTATTTGATAATGCCGAAGTTTTTGATAAACGGATTGCGGACGGCGTTTTGCTTGATTATACTTCGGTTGAAAGTATAAGTTTTTTTGGGGGTGAAAATCGAAATTTTGATTTTATCGCTACTGCGCATAACCGAATTACAGTTGAATCGGCGAATAAAAAAATGTCCGTTGAATTTGAATATCCGGTTCCGCTACATTTGCAATTTCCTTTAAAAAAATATTATATGCCGAACTGCAAAAAACTGCCGATGACTAATGTGATTACAAATTTAGGTTGTCCGTTTAAATGCGGATTCTGCACATGGTCGAATCTTAAATACCGTCAGCGCAAAATTGATAATGTGATTGAAGAATTAAAATTTCTTAATCATAATAATATTCGGGAGATTATGTTTATTGACCCGACATTCGGCGCGAATAGAAAACATTCGATTGATATGCTGAACTCCATAATACAAAATAATATTAAAATATGTTTTAGTATCGAATGCCGCGTTGATTTGATAACAGATGACTTTGTCGATTTATTAAAAAAAGCGGGTTGTCATAGCATAACGTTCGGGCTTGAATCCGGTAATGACGAAATATTGAAAACTATCAAGAAGAATTTTAGTGTTGAGGATATCCGAGCGGCTTTTAAAATATGTCATAAATATAAAATCGCGCCTACCGGACATTTTATTATCGGATTGCCCGGCGAAACAAAACAGACAATAGAAAACACGATTAATCTTGCAAAAGAGATTGACTGTGATTTCGCTTCGTTCAATATTGCAATGCCGCTGCCCGGCACGGAAATTTTCAAACAAAACAATCTGAAAACAGAGGCATGCAGCGATGTGGAAAAACCGGTAAAACTGTATGCGGGCGAACTCTCGGCAGATGAAATTTTATATTATTCCAAATACGCGTTCAAAAAATTTTATCTGCGTCCGAAATATATCTTTAATAAACTGATTGATAATTTAAATTTCATAAAATTGATTATTATGATTAAAGAATTATATTATTTTATAATCAAATAGCGCGGAAAAGAATTTTTCACACGAATTTCACTAATTTTCGCGAAAAGAAAAAAAAATAATGATTTAAAATTGTATTGAATGTTATAATATTATATTTCAAAAACGTTTATTTTAAAAATATTATGTCAAAAAAACATTTATTATTTGGTTTAATTATTGTAATTATAATATTTTATAGTCTTCCGTTATTTTTTATCAAAAATATATTGGCGAGTCATGACGAAAAATTTATTATTGATTTGACTTTATCGTTACCTCTAAATAAATTTGCTATGCCTGTTAATTATTACGGACCATTGCAATCATATATTTTATTATTTTTTTATTCATTATTGCTTATACCCGGATATTTATTTAATAACGGCGGCATAGATTATGTAAAAAATATTTATGTTAATAATCCGCAAATTTTATTGTTAATTTCAAAAATCGCATCGTTTTTATTATTTGTAAGTTCTATTTATATTTGGAAAATTATCGCCCAAAAAACAAACTGGCGTTTTTCAACGAAATTATTTTTAATTTTAACTTTATTTTTTACGCCAATCTTATATTCATTCGCAACTACTGTTAAAGTTGAATTGTTGGCAATTTTATTGGTTTCGCTGATTATTTTATGTTATTTGAATTATTCAGAAAAGCCGACAATTTATAATTTCATAATGCTCTCGGTTTCCACCGCTTTATTATTTTCCGTAAAATATAATCTGATAGTTTTGGCGGTAATACCTCTATCAATTTTTGTGTTGAATTTTTTTTCTCACAAATCGTTAAAAAGAGTAATAGTAACATTATTTTCTTTTTCAATTTTAGTAATCCTCGCTATTACCATTTCAATGCCTGTTTTAATTATTCAACCAAAAATATTCATCAGTGATTTCAAATACATTTTTTCAATACTTGAACTGGGACATATCGGCTGGCAATTTGATAATTCACCCATTGCCAATTTAAAATCTTTTATTAATATATTCTATTTAAATATGCCCGCAATATTTTTTATTATATTGCCATTAGCAATTTTTTATTTTATAAAATTAAAAAAAAATATTCCCATTATTGTCGGCATATTTATTTTTTTTATTTTTATGTTTAAATGGAAATTCAAACTAGCGCATTATTTTCTGCCTGTAATTCCTTTCATACTTTTTATATCTGCGGATTATTTCGATAAACTCCAAACCCGAAAATTAAGAATTATAATTCTATTATTTTTATTTGTTTCAATTTTTCATATCAAACATTCTATTAGTTATCTAAAAACATATTTTGTTAAAGATAACAGAATTATCACAAAAGAATATATTGAAAAAAACATTCCGGCGGGCAGCCGAATATTATTGGAGGATATATATAATTATTCGCCGTATATACTGCCTTCAGAAATGCCGGTTGAATATGACGCGCCGGATGGCGAGCATAGAAAAAGATTAAAGCGGAAATATTTTCAGTTATTAATCGATTACGGAAAAGCTCCTAAATACAAACTGACATTTTTAAATGTGCCGTTAGAAGGTAAGCGGTTATTAACTTTTGATTTTCCTGATGAAAATTATCTGCGCGCAAATTTTGATTATGCGATAATCAACCGGAACATATCGTCAAGATTTGAAAATTTAAAATCAAAGAATCAGAACGGTTTCATTGAAAAAGCCCGTCATTTTTATTTTAATGTTTTAGACAAATTAAACTGCGAAAGAGGCGGATATTTCAAAATTTACAAAACCTCAAAATAGTTTTAATTCTGGGAAATCAGTTCGACGTCGCCGGTAATTGGTTTTACGGAAATAATTTTTTTTTTTGAGCCGTTGGATAATATAATAGTATCTCCGTTCATATTAAGAGAGATTCCTTTTTTATTGAAAACTATTTTAGAGGGAGCTTGATAAAAAAAAATATTATTCTGCAGCCGGACAGATTCGGAACCGGATGAAGAAGTCAGGGAATAGGTTTTTTGAGCAATATCAAAAGTTATTTCAGAGTTTTGATTCGGGGAACTTTGTAAAAAACGAATTGAAGAAATAAGATTGTTAGAGTCAATTTCAAGGTCCTGATTAGACAGATAGTTTGAAATTAAAATAGGCGTTATTGAAACAATAACGCCTATGATAGTAATTACAATAACAAGTTCGATTAAAGTAAACCCTAACGTCCGCGTAAAAGATTTTTCGGAAAGGTTCATAACATAATCAAAACAACAAAAAGAAAAACTCGAAAACCGGAGTTCGTTTTTAAAACTTGAAAACGGCTGTCCGTTTCTAAAGAATAAACTCAATAACTTGAAAACGGCTGTCCGTTTCTAAAGAATAAACTCAATAACTTGAAAACGGCTGTCCGTTTCTGTCGTTTCCGGTTAAATTAACTTGCATAATAGGTTCCATAGTATCGCCGCGGTGTTCATAATACCAGCCGCCTAAACCGTCGACGCCGCCGGAATTTTTTTCGGTTGATGCGGGAGTCAATAATTCTTCGGGGAAAACTCTTAAGAATTCCGAATCGACCATATTTTGGATAGTAACAGGATTATGTCTGTCATTTTGGATAAAATAAAGTTTTTGAGCCGAGCGAATGCTTGCAAGATTGGCTTTAGTGGCTGAAATTTCAGCTTGTTCAACTTGAATCAAGAAAGTTGGAACAATAATAGCTACAAGGGTTCCGATAATAATTATAACAATAACAAGCTCGACTATTGTAAATCCTTTTTTTAAATTGTTATTAGCGCTTAACATATAAGTCCTCCAGCGTTTTTTAATTTTTGAAAAAATTATAATAAATAATTCAATTAAGTCAAGTTTAATTTTATGCGATGAAAAAAAAAGAGGTTATTTTATTAAAAATAATTGACTTCGGAATTATTAATTTGTATAATATATAAGATTAGAGCAATGAAAACAAACTTTATAATTTTACAGGGAAATAATATATGAAATCAAAAGCAAAAATAATCATAATTATCATATTCTTTATTTACAATTTTCTTCATATAAATAATGCATTAGGGGAGGAAACAAAATCGCCGGCGGTTTTAATAGATCCTCAGGAATACGATAATTTAATAAAAGAAATTGAACAGACGACTAAAGAGATCGAGCGATTAAGAAAAGAAATCAATATAACGCCGGCGCCGGAAAAAAAAATTCCGGCCGCAGAAAAAAAACAGGAACAGCCAAAAACGCAGCCAGTCAATATAGGCGATACAGCGACAAACAAGGCAGAGCCGGCAGTTATAAAGGAAATCAGTTCGGATATAGACAAACAAATAACGGAGCTTAAAGAAAAAAATATTTTTTTAAACAAGAAAATCGAGATTTTATCCGAACAGAACAAACGTTTGAAAAATGAGAATGAAAGAACTTTTGAAACGCTTCAAAAGCAGATAGAAGACCTGCGTAAAACTCCCGTAGCATCCGAGCCCGATACAACTGAGATAGAAAGATTGTCAAAAGAGGCTTCAGAATTAAAAACAAAAATATCAGGAAAAGAGATAGAACTTTCAAGATTAAAAACATTATTCGAAAAATTGACTTCCGATTATGAGACAATATCCGCTAAATATAATCTGGCAACCGCCAAAAAGGACGAATTAAACGATAAACTGAAAATACAGGCGCAATTAGCGGACAATATGAATCAAACGCTTTCGCAGTATCAGTCTCAAATTCAGGCGTTAAAAGATGAAAATTCAGGATTAAAAAACGAAATAGCTGAATTAAGCGAATACAAGGCGGGCGTTGATACGGCGGATTCGGAAAGCGAGCAAACCTTGAAACAATACGTTTTAAAATCCCAGAATCTTGAAAAAACAGTAACAATATATAAAGAACAATTAAGAGATATTCAATCGGAAAACGAAACTTTAACTCAATCGAACAACGATTTAAAATCATCGCTTGAAAAACTTTCAATACAGGCGGCAAAACTGCTTGCGGTAAAAGAATCCGGCGGTTCAGTAATCGAGGCGGAAATGAAAGAAAAAGAATCGGAAATAGAAAAAATTACAACCGCAAAGAACGAAGTTGAAAAAATTGCGAATCAGTATAAACTGCAAGCGGCAGAATTGAAGAGCAATAATGAAGCGTTATCGAATAAGATAATTGAATTGAACAAAACCATAACCGAATTTCAAAATAAAGAAATTAATCTTCAGACATTATCGCTGAAAACCGCAAATCTTGAAAATATAATCTCCATTTATAAAGAACAAATCAAAGATTTTCAAAAAGAAAACGAAACCTTGAACAAAAAAATTTCTGAGTTAACCGGATTATTGTCGTCGAAAGAAACCGGCGGAGATAAAGCGTCATCTGAAATAATAAAAGAACTCGAAATGAAAATAAGAAACGCGCAAGGCGAAATAGAAGAATTGAACAATATGTTATTTGTAAAACAGGAAGAAATAATTGAATTGAAAAATAAAAGCGGGGATACCGGCAAATCAGAAGACGCTAAATTTTATTCGGGTCAACTTCAAAAACTTGAAGAAAAAATCAAAAGTTCTAATTCTCAAATCGAATCATTAAATGCGATTCTGCTGTCAAAACAGCAGGAAATAGTAAGTTTAAAACAACAGAATAAAGAAACGCTATCCTTGCTAAACGGAATGAAAAATTCCGATAAAAACAATAGCGAGGAATTTGAAAAATTAAAGATTCAAAACAACGAATATCTCGCCGAACTAACGGAACTTCGGGAAAACAGTCAGAAGATTTCGGACAAGTTATCGGAGCTGCAGATTAATTTAGGCAAAAAAAATGAAAGCGCATTATCTCTTACGACTCAATATAACGAGTTGAATGAAAACTACAATCAGCTTCAGAACCGGCAAAAACAAATGGAAGACGAATACGCGAAAATGTCCGAAGAATACAAAAAATTGGAATCGAATTATAATTCATTGTATAACTTAACCAAAACCGCAAAGCTCGATTCTAACGATTCGATTAAGAACGAGTTCACAAAAATACTATCCGATTTGAACAATGAGATGACTAAACTTAAAGAAGACAATAAAAAATTTAAAACGGATATAGATAAACTTTCGGAAGAAAAAAGCAAATTACAGACCGACAATCTTGCGAACGTAGAAGCGAATAAGAATTTTAATCAATTAGTTGATAAACTTAAATCCGAACTTGAAATTGAACGGAAGGAAAATTCAAATTTAAAGCAAAACGCGGTTGATTTAAATATTCAATTGACAAAACTTCAGAAACATATAAATGAGATTAATGTTCAAAATCCCGACGATAAAAAGGAAATCGAGTCTTTAAAAAATCAGGCGAGCGTTAAAGACGAGCTAATAAAGAAGTTTGAAATCGCGTTAAAAGATTATGATGAAATAAAATTGAAGTTAAATAACGCGGAAAACAGAATAAACGAGTTGCTTGCGATTAATGAAAATTTGACGAAAAAAGCGTCTGCGTCAAAAGACGACGAATTGAAAACTTTGCAGGATAAAATTAAGGAAATCCAAACTGAACTGACAAATACCGGCGAAGATTTGATAAAAAGCAAATCTATAATCGAGCAATTGAACAAGGACAAGACTTCGTTTATCGCAAAATTTAAAGAACTCGAAACCAATGAGCGCGATTTAAAAACCAAACTTCAAAAATCGGAAGAAGAAAATCAAAAATTAACTCAGTCGTTAAATGAACTTTCAAATTTATCAGTAAAAAAAGGCGATAATAATCTTGTGGATTTTAATTTGAAGGATAAGAATCAAGAAATTTCAGTTAGCGAATTAAAAAAAGAATTAGAAGCAACTATTGAAACGCTTGAAAACTCGGTTTCAAAACTCGAAATAGAAAAAAATGAGCTTATAAAGGTTAATAATGATTTGGTAAAGAAATGTTCCGGATTAGAAGAAGAATTGAAAAAGAATAAACAAAAAAGTCCGGAATTTACGCAGTTTGAGAAAGATAAAGTTCAAGAAATTTCAGAATATAAAATTAAAATTCAAAAACTGGAAGAAAGTATCAATAATTATGAAAAAACAATATTGTCGTTAAATCAAGAAAAAAAAAGTTTAATTGAAAAAACTAACATTTTAGAAAAAGAATCCTTAAAGAGAATCGCGGAGCTTGAAACATTGAATAAAACAGGGACGCAGAAAACAATAGAAGAAAAAAGCGAGCTGGCAAAGAAAGTAGCGGAGCTTGAAAAACTGAACGCGGACGCTGCGAAAAAACTGAACGATGAAAAAGCCGGATTGGAAAAGAGAATCGCGGAGCTTGAAACATTGAATAAAACAGGGACGCAGAAAACAATAGAAGAAAAAAGCGAGCTGGCAAAGAAAGTAGCGGAGCTTGAAAAACTGAACGCGGACGCTGCGAAAAAACTGAACGATGAAAAAGCCGGATTGGAAAAGAGAATCGCGGAGCTTGAAACATTGAATAAAACAGGGACGCAGAAAACAATAGAAGAAAAAAGCGAGCTGGCAAAGAAAGTAGCGGAGCTTGAAAAACTGAACGCGGACGCTGCGAAAAAACTGAACGATGAAAAAGCCGGATTGGAAAAGAGAATCGCGGAGCTTGAAACATTGAATAAAACAGGGACGCAGAAAACAATAGAAGAAAAAAGCGAGCTGGCAAAGAAAGTAGCGGAGCTTGAAAAACTGAACGCGGACG